>CAZLTH010000033.1:0-12738 GCA_964562355.1 uncultured Syntrophomonadaceae bacterium
TTTCATCCTCACAAAATATTATCTATAATTTCTTCCATCTTCATACTGCGAGATCCTTTAACCAACACCCAGTCACCTGGAGAGGAGACTCTCTTCAATGTAGATAAAACTTCTGTTATTTTTTTGCACTCCACTACTGTTAACAAACCCGCACTCCGGGCACCTTTGGCCATATCACGGGAAAGCTCTCCCAAAGTTATCAAATAATCTAATCCCTGCAAAGCTGCAAAGATACCCGTATCATAATGTGCCCGAGTAGATTCTGATCCCAACTCCAACATATCACCAAGTATAGCTCCACAACGAGCTTTAACAGCCATGGCTGTTAAAGCCTCCAATGAGGCCCGAACAGAAGTAGGGTTGGCGTTATAAGTATCGTTAATTACTATCAAACAACCACGTTGTTCTACGTCCAACCTAGCTGCAGTAATTTTCACTCTCTCTAACCCTTGCTTTATTTCTACTGGGCTTAGGTTGAAAATATGTCCTACCGCTGCTGCTGCCAAAGCATTTAAAACGTTATGTTTGCCGGGGAGAGGTAAAAAAACCTTAGTTTTACTTCCGGGAAGAATAAGATCAAACTGGGTTTTTTCTTGACTGGCTAGCAGATTTTCTCCTCTCGGACAATATTCTTTTTTAAAACCGTAATAAGTAGTTACTCCGGGGAAAGAATCACCTAGTGCTAGTAGTCGATAATCTTCGCCATTTAAAATTGCTTTTCCTGCCAAACCCATTTCCAGCAAAAGTTCACCCTTTGCCCGGGAAACTCCTTCCATACTTCCCACCATCTCCAAGTGAGCCTCTCCAATATTGGTAATAACTCCTAAATCTGGTCTAGCCATATGGGCTAATAAAGCAATTTCTCCAAAGCCGCTCATCCCCATCTCCAGCACAACAACCTGGTGATAATTTTTTAACCTCAATAATGTTAAGGGTACACCAATATGATTATTTAGATTACCTGCAGTTTTCAGCGTAGAGTACTTGATCTCTAGAACTGCCTCTATCATATCCTTAGTAGTGGTTTTACCGGCGCTGCCTGTCACTGCGATTATGGGAACAGAGAACTTCTTCCGATAGTAGACAGCCGTGTCCTGCAAAGCTTTAAGTACATCTTGGACAAGAATGAAAGCCTTCCCTTCTGAAAGACGAACGGCTGCTTTTCTTTCCTTGGCGACAAAAGCACCCAGAGCCCCTTTATTTAGAGCTTCAAGAATATAGTTATGACCGTCTGTTCGCTCCCCTGGAAGCGGCACAAAGAAATCATTTTTTCTTATATTACGGCTATCTATAGAAAATCCTTCAACTATATCTTCCCCATTTCCGGCAAGAAGCTGACCTGAAGTAGCCACAACTATTTCCTTTATTTTGATACTCATTTATCAACCTTTCTAACCCTTATACTTGTCTCTTTAACAAATAGCGACGAGCCATTTCCCGATCATCAAAATCAATAGTTTTGTCATCAAAAATTTGGTAGGTTTCATGACCTTTGCCGGCAATTAATACCACATCTGTTGCTCTCGCTCTATTAATAGCTGCCTTTATAGCTTCTTCACGATCTAATATGGTCTCATATTTACCTCTATAACTGTTATGATCAATGCCGCTTAATATATCAGCTTTAATACGAAAGGGAGACTCTGTGCGAGGGTTATCGTTGGTAATAATAGCATAGTCACTGTATTTAAGAGCAATATTTCCCATAAGAGAACGCTTGCTTCTATCTCTGTCACCACCACAACCAAAAACTGTAATTAAATTCCCTTGGCAAAACCGGCGTGCTGTAGAAAGAACATTCTCCAATCCGTCAGGCGTATGAGCATAATCTACTATCACGGTAAAATCCTGACCTAGATCAACCTTTTCAAAACGACCGGGAACACCTGTGACGCTTTCCAGAACATTTTTTATTACTGACGGAGAAATGTTTTCTTTTAAAGCTACCGTTATAGCTGCTAAAGCATTATAAACATTAAAAGAACCTGTGATTTTTAAGTCAAGAGAGAATTCCTTCTGCCAACTATAAACGGTAAACGTGGCTCCTGAAGAGGTAATACTAATATTTCCCCCTCGGACGTCAGCTGCTTTTTTTATCCCATAAGTTAATATCTCGGGAGATGACCTTTCTTTTATATACAAAGCATTATTATCATCATTATTAATAACAATATAGTTTCCTTCTTTTTCAGAGAGATTTAGGAAAAGTTTAGCTTTAGCTTGCAGGTAAGTAGCGAAATTTTTGTGAAAATCAAGATGATCTTCTGTTATGTTGGTCAAAACAGCAATATTAAAATCACAATCATCTACTCGGTGCAAAGCCAAAGCATGAGAAGATACCTCCATAGTACAGTAAAAAATTTTTCGATCAACCATTTCTCTAAATATTTTATGTAAAACTGTGGCTTCGGGAGTAGTTGCCGGTACGGGTCTATTTTCTTCCCCTACTTTGCAACCGATAGTACCAATCAGACCCGTCTCTATTCGTTCATTTCCACGCATAAGCTTGTCAATAAGATGAGTAGTCGTTGTTTTACCATTTGTTCCTGTTACCCCTATAAGTCTTAGCTGTCTAGAAGGATTAAGATAAAAATTCCCTGCTACCTTTGACAGAACCTTACCCACCTCAGATGTTTTAATTATTGTACAGTTCCAGTATACATCTGTATCACGGTCAGTAACTACAGCTACAGCACCCCGGGATATAGCTTTTCCGATAAATTTATGACCATCAGTCTGTGTTCCAGGCAGACACATAAAAAGAGACCCTGCTTCTACTTCTCTGGAATCATAGACTATCCCTTTTACTTCTACATCATCAGCTCCTGTGACTTTTATCTCCTTTACTCCCCGTAGAAGATCTTTTAATAACATTTCTATCCCCCTGAATACCATGCTAACTTGCACGGTTTTTAATCTCGTAAATTAAACTCCAAGACAACAGTGCTCCCAACAGGTATGTACTCTAACGGCAAAGGCTCTTGCCTAATAACTGTTCCTGAGCCATAACCTTTCATTTTTAAACCTAACCAATTTAAAATTTTGGCAGACTCACGCATTGTCCTGCCTGAAAGATCTGGGAGTTGAACTTCCCCTCTTTTGCTCCCTAAATATACCATAACTTCAGTCTGCAACGGCACTTGTGCTCCTGCCATCGGAGTTTGTTCTTTGATTTTTCTTCCTTCTCCTACAGGCTTAATAATCAATCCCGCTGCATCTACCGTTAATCCAGCCTCAGTTAAAGTCAGACCGGTAAGATCAGGCACCCTTACCAACTGACGAGTAAGTTGAGTGTCTTCTTCTACACAAGGGGGTATTCCCAAGTAGTTTATTACATCTCTGGCAATACGTTGAAAAATAGGAGCGCTTATCTGCCCCCCCCATTGAGGACCTCGCCGGGCCCCATCTACTGCTACATATATTACAACCTGAGGATCCTCCACAGGGAAGAAACCTATAAATGAAACAATAAACTCACCCACAATATAACGACCATCTGCTCCCACTTTCTGTGCTGTCCCTGTCTTCCCACCGATTCTGTATCCTGATACAGCAGCATTCCTGCCGCTTCCGTCGATAACAACCTGTTCCATAATATATTTAAGTTCCTCTGAGGTTTGGGCCGAGATAACCTGCCTTACCACCTCTGGTTCTCTTTTTTTCAATACATTTCCATCAACGTCTCTAATTTCTTTTACCACATAAGGTTCCATTAGATAGCCCCCATTAACCATTGCAGCTACTGCCATAACCTGTTGCAGAGGCGTTGTTGAAATTCCCTGACCAAAAGAACTCGTCGCTAACTCAATAGGACCTACTCGCTCCAATGGGAATAATATTCCAGAACTTTCTCCCGGCAAATCAATGCCTGTTCGAACACCAAATCCAAAACCCTTTATATAGTGAAATAGAGTCTCTGCTCCCAAACGTTGCCCTAAGGTCATAAACCCAGGATTACAAGATAGTAACACTGTTTCCAAAAAAATAAGCGAGCCATGCCCTCCCCTCGCATAAGTCCAGCACCTTATATCATATCCCGCTACATTCAAACATCCTCTACAAAAAAAACCTTCTGTCATATCAAAAACATTTTGGTCAATAGCTGCTGCCAGAGTAACTAATTTAAAAGTAGAACCGGGTTCGAAAGATTTACCTATAGGAGATATTTTCCAGTTAGCTTCCGGATAAGCAGCAAAGTTATCAGGGGAGAAATCAGGCTTACCGGCCATAGCCAATATTTCTCCTGTGCGAGGGTCTGCTGCTATGGCCAGAGCCTGGAGAGGCTCATGCTCCAGCATCCCTCTATCCAGCTCTCTTTCTAAAATAAACTGTATGGTTTCATCTATCGTCAATACCAAATCAGCCCCGTCCTTAGGCGGACTAAGACGTAACCCCCCCTGCGGTATTCTCCTTCTTCTACCATCAGTTTGAAAAACCATACGCCCATCTCTACCTCTAAGAATTTCTTCGTACCTGATTTCCAATCCGCTCCAGCCTTGGTCTACGCCTACAAATCCTAAAACTTGAGAGAGAAGATTATCATTTGGATAATAACGTTTACTTTCCTGAATAAACCCAATGCCTGGAAGAGCCAATTTTCTGACCTGCAAAGCTATTTCCCTATCTAGCTGTCGCCTGATAAAAATTGAAGAAAGGTTAGATGTAATTTGCTTCAGTATTTTTTCATACTCAATTCCCAGCACTTCTGCCAACTGACGTGCAGTACCTTCGGCGTCATCAATCTGGGGAGGATAGGCAACTATCGTCTCACCAGCAACATTACCTGCCAAAACTCGCCCCTGCCGGTCATAAATAGTACCCCTAGGAGAACGAGCAGGCACCCCCCTAGTCCACTGTTCCCAAGCCAAATTACCATATTTCTCTGCCCTTACTAATTGCACCCAAGCAAGCCTGCCTGAAAGTAATAAAGTAGCTAAAACAAAGAAACTAAAGAAAATCAGCAGTCTTTTTCTTAAATTCAAAGAACCTCCTGCGCTTTCAAACATCAAAATACGCACACCTCGCTCCTCTCTCTTTTTTAATTTTCCAAAGAAAGGAAAATGAACTGACTGCTATCAGGATAAATTAAACCCAGTTCGTTTTTAGCAATACTCTCTATCCTTTCGAGAGATCTCAGGCTAGCTACTTCTAGCCGTAATGCCTCTCTTTTCTCAATAGAAGAATTTAACTCCCTTTGTGCCCGGTTTATTTGATAATTTACGCCAATTATAGCCGTGTAGTGCGCAATTACTGAAACAGCCAAAGAGGCAACAATGGTTACCAAAATTATCTGAGCATACTTCTTGACAATGGCTGTCTTAGTCCTAACCGTTGTACGAGGACTTTCTTTTCGTTTTGGCTGATATCTCTTGGGTACCGACGTAGCTGCATAAGAGAAATTCTTCCTTGCTGCTAACAATTTTTATTCACCTACCCTTTCGTTTAGAACTTATAGTATGATGGTATATATGACAAATATTAGGGAACGTGTCTCTCTTTAAGGGGAGGAGTCTCCCCTTTCTTTATTATTCTCAATTTGGCACTTCTGGACCGGGGGTTATCTTTTATTTCGTTATATCCAGGCACAACAGGCTTCTTCGTAATTATCGAAAAAAGATCTTTTCCCTCACAAACACAGTAAGGCATACCCGGAGGACAGGAACACTCACCCTGCAATTGTCGAAAAGTCTTTTTAACCAAGCGATCTTCTAGGGAATGAAAGCTTATAACTCCCAACCTGCCGCCAGGAAGAAGTAAAGAAGCTGCATCTTGCAAGGATGTAGAAATAATTTCCAACTCTCTGTTCACTGCTATACGTAAAGCCTGAAAAGTTTTACGGGCCGGATGCCCCCCCTGTCGACGCCACCGTGCTGGAATTGCATCTTTAATTATCTCCACCAATTCTCCTGTAAATTGTATCTTGCCTTTTCTTTCTCTGGCTAAAACAATAAATTTAGCTATCCGATGCGCCCATCTTTCCTCACCATAATTTTTGATAATACGTGATAGTTCCTTTACCGACAGAGTGTTAATCAGATCTCCGGCCGTTACTTTTTCCCTCAAATCCATCCGCATATCCAGACAAACATTTTCTTGGTAAGTAAACCCTCTGGCAGGATTATCAAGCTGATAACTGGACAATCCCAAATCAAACAATATCCCATTAACAGCTTTTACCTTCAGTTCTGTCACTATTCTGTTTAATGCGGAGAAGTTTTCTCGCACAGGAATAAAGGAAGACCCATAGTCAACCAAATTCTGGCTGGCTGCATCCAAAGCATCTCCGTCCCTATCAATTCCAATCAAAATACCCCCTGGTGAAATTTCTTCCAATATAGCCCGAGCATGTCCCCCGCCTCCCAGAGTAGCATCAATATAAATATCACCGCACTGCGGTCTTAATCCCATAAGAACCTCTGATATTAAAACAGGTTTATGTTGAAATTTCATAAGCAACACCTTATTTTAGAGTTGGAAATCTACCATTTTTTCCGCAATCTTTTCAAAAGACAGATTAGCATCATTAGTATATTTTAACCACTTCTCTTTACTCCAAATCTCCACACGGCTAGAAACTCCTATAACAACTACTTCTTTATCCAAAAAAGCATATTCTCTTAAATTGTTAGGTATCAATACCCGACCTTGCTTGTCTGTCTCACATTCAACAGCCCCGGAAAAGAAAAAACGCATGAAGGCGCGAGCATCTGCTTTAGTAAAAGGCAGTGTTTTTAGATTGTTTTCTAGTGCTTTCCATTCTTCTTGTGGGTAAACAAAAAGAGAATTGTCCAAACCCCGGGTGATGACAAACTTTTCTCCTAAAAGTTCCCTAAAACGAGCTGGAAGAATAATCCTGCCTTTCTTGTCAAGATTATGTTGATGTTCACCCATAAACATATCGGAAAGCACCTCCACATGATAGCTTGCTCCACCACTTTCCACCACTTTAAACCACTTAGTTTACTATTTCTGCCTTCTTTAGAGAAATCCTGCCTTAAAATTAAATTTCTTAAATATTTTTTTCATAAAAAAAACCCCCTCAGGGTCAGAAGGGATGGTGGGTGAGTTACTGAGTGACTAAGTCAGCCCATTCGACTCGCTGCGCTTGCTCAGAGCTTGCCCTGAGCGCAGTCGAATGGGGCAGGCTTCTGCGGCTGTCAGTGAGTCAGTAGGTAGTATTAACAGGTGCGACGAGGTTATTTTAGCCCGACTTACTTACTGACTTACTAACTTACTAACTTACTAAACTCCCAAAAGCAATCCAGCTACATAAAAATAAATCAATAAGCCCGTAACATCTTTTATAGTCGTTACGAAAGGTCCTGCAGCCAAAGCCGGATCTGCACCAAACTTGTTTAATATTGCCGGCACCAATATACCAATAACAGCCGCCAAAAAAACTGTGGCAAACATAGCTGCGCCTACCACTACTCCCAGCATTGGAATACCTTTCCAAGCAATAGCAGCTGCGGCTATCACTATTCCTGTAGTTATACCTATGGTGAGACCTATCCTGACTTCGCGCAAAAAATAGCGCCAAACATCAGACACTACGATTTCGCCTGTAGCCAGCCCACGCACAAAAACGGTAGAAGATTGTGCTCCCACATTTCCTCCCATATCCATAATTACAGGAATAAACACAGCCAAAACAACAGCTGCCTGCAATGCCTCTTCAAAAACACCAATAACGCTTCCTGAAACCAGTCCCCCCAACAAACTTATCATTAGCCAAGGTAATCTTTTTTTAGCCATATTAAACACAGAAGCCTCTACTAGGTCTGTTCCTTCAACTTCTGAAGTACCTACCAGCCTGTAAATATCTTCCGTAGCCTCTTCTTCCACTACATCCAGAATATCATCAATAGTAATAATGCCCAGCAAATACCCTTCCTCATCAACAACAGGCACTGCCAGCAAGTCATACTTAGAAACTAGGCGTGCTACTTCTTCCTGGTCAACATTTACATCAACTTTAATGATATTTTTGCGTATTATTTTTGCTATCAAGGTACCATCCTGTGCAGCAAATAATTCTCTTAAAGAAAGAACTCCTATCAAGCGGTTTCTATAGTCCACTACATAAATATAATAGATAGTTGCAGCTTTAGGTGCTATTTCCCTTAACCGAGCAATAGCTTCTTCTACAGGTAAAGTACCAGGGAGAGAGATAAACTCCTTGGTCATTATCCCCCCAGCAGAGTCTTCTGGATACTGTAGCAAGCCACGAATCTCTTCAGCTTCTTCGTCTATAAGAGCCAGAATTTCCTTGGTTTCCTCTGTCGATAACTCCCCCAAAAGATCAACAGCATCATCGGAGGCCATCTCTTTCAAAATAGCTGAAGCTCTCTTCTTTGTTAACAAGCGGAAGAGGGTAACCTGATCAAACTCTTCCATCCCTTGGATGATTGTTGCGGCCTCTTCATCAGATAAGAGCGCAAAAAATTCCTGTTTCTGCTGATCGTTTAAATCTTCGACCAAGTCGGCTAAATCAGTAGGGTGGAGGTTTTCCAGAAAATCCTTAAGATTTATATCTTTTTTTTTGATGCTTTCTATAAGTTTCTGAAAAGTTTTCTGTACAGACATTAAACTCTTCCCCCTTCCCCCAATTCTCAATTCTCAATTATTGCACATATCTATCCATCAAACAGGTCAAAGAATCTACCATCTCTTCCTTACCCTCTTCCTGACAAACTTTATGGATACAATCCTTAAAGTGTTCTTTAAAGATAACTATACCTACCTTATTAATAGCAGAACGAGCTGCTGCTACCTGCATTAATACCGCTTCACAGTCTTTCTTCTCCTCAATCAATCTTTGGAGACCTTTTATCTGTCCTTCAATTCTGCGTAAACGATTTAAAATATCCTTCTCGCTACTTGAACTGCCTCTTTCCCTTCCAGCCTTCAAACCCTCGCCGCCTTTCTTTTTGAACAACCTTAAATAAATGAAAACCCCACCATGCCGTGAGCCGTCGGTTTTGAACTGCCCTCTATACAAGGGGGGACCAGCCTGTCTGCTTTGTATGTCCTTACAAAAGGCATATACGCTACCGACAGAGACCAAGTTCCCAATTCATTAGTGTTAGCTCAAAACTTTTCGGTTTAACACGCACATCGCAGGGTACAGGGGTCTGTTGCAACTATATAATAGCATATTTTTTCACAGGGGGCAAGAGAAAAAAAACGGACTGTGTATTTATCTTGTGGTACTATTTAGCAAAGCAAGATAAATATACGTTTGACGTAACTGCTCAGCTATAATTTTTTTTATAAATTAGAAGCTCAATCCATATCAATCATGTTCACCCATGGTTTGTTTCTTTTTAAAATTTTCATATCAATAGTAATCCAAGCTAGTCTCGCTGAGCATACCATATGACCAGCATTCTTAATTACTAAAAATACAAGTTATTAGTTAAGCATGCAATTACTAATAACACTCACAAGTTCATCCGCTGTTACTGCAGAATAACGAGCACTACCATAATTCTTAAAACCTATCGCTTCTTCCGGACAGTAAGCAAAACACCGCATGCAAAGGACACAATTACCCCGAAACTTCAGACCGCTTCTCCAGTCAATATTATTAACAGAGCAAAGTGAGGCACATAATCCGCAGGCAACGCATTTACTTTTATCTACTCTATTGGGAGTTAAAGAGCGAAAAAAATTCCAGCTACTGTTTTTCTGCGAAATCAAGGCTAGCAAATCAGCATAAACAGGTAAATCAAACCAACCTGTTTTTCCATCTATTAGCTTTCTCGCAAATTCGTTTGCTTTAATGAGTACCTTGTTGATTTTCTCTCTTTTTTTAGCATTCATGCCTTCCTTCAGGAAAACATTGCTTGGCCTCCTAAATTCTTTAGCGCCAACAGGGATATACCCTTTCCTGCTAATAATTTTTCCTACCGGTCCTACGATTCCACCTGAGTACATAAGCATAGTATCTATCATAAACAGGGGAGTGCCCTTAGCTGCAGGTAAGTTTTTTATAAATTCCCACACAAAGGGGTAAGTGCCTTGCGCCGCAACAGGAAATCCCAGCCCGATAATGTTATTTATATCTACACTCTGAGGATCAGTTTCTTCTATTCTATGGCACTCTACCTCAAATTTATTTTCCCTGAACACCTTAAACATTTCTTTCACAACCAAAAGAGTATTCCCTGTACCAGAAAAATAGTAGAAATCTATCTGCTTCCCGGAGTATTGTCTCAAAGCCGTCAAATACTTACCTCCATTCTTCCGCCCATCCTCGGGCGAGGAAATATTCCCGCACATTCTCCTCTACCTTTTCACGAGAAAGGGGGAGTATTTCTCCCTTTTGCCCAGAAATACTTTCTTTGTAAAAACGTTCCGGGAAAGAGTACTCGGAAGGAGTTTCTCCCTCTTGGCGGTTAAAATCATGTTGCAACTGCCATATTTTATTGCCAGCAGCATAGACCTTCGCCGCATCATAATTCCGACCTGTTACTGCTTTAAGTGCCCGGGCATAAAAATCAGGCCCCAAAGAACGTAAAACAGGTGGGCGGATACAAAAACCTACCGAGTTTATGATAGTAATCAGATTCTCAGCATAAACAGACATACGGGGGATATTCACGCCTGTAGGTGGGTCGCCAAATATTTCTTTTTTAAGATTCTCCGGCATATCCAGAGCAGCAATATGCTCCGGGCTTACCCCCAGCTCTTCTGTCCTGGCATCTTTTAATCCTTTCAAAAGAGCTTCCACCGGAGAACGAGTCCGTAAACTATCTCCCCCTCGTGTGGAGGTCAGATAGCCAAAAGTAAACACATCCAGTTTGGCCCTAGGGTCTTTAACCGGCATCTCCACCCCTTTTACCTGCATAGCCAGAGCTTCTGTGTCCGGCAAGCGAGTTGCCGCCACTTTCACTCCTGCCGCCAGAAGATCGCCTACCCCTTCCCGCCGTGCTATCATCTTTAGCAGCCGAGATATCCCTTTATAATCTCCAAAAGCAGGTACAAACCCAATATCCTTCTCCTCAGCCAATTCTTTCTCAAAAGCCTCAATGAGAAAAGCTATGCTACCGGCAGCAGAAATCACATCCATACCGGCATTATTGCAGATTTCTACACAACGGAAAATCTCCGGGATAGATTTTATATCTAATTTAGCACCAAACTCCAAAACAAAAGCAACTTCTAATCCCCTAGTCTGCAAACCTTGGTGCGGTCCTTCCTCTTTAACTTTTGACCAGTGAATACAGGCAATAGGACAGGCGAAACAGGCCATATCACGTTCTTTATATTTTTGTTCAAATACTTTCCGTCCCCTAGTTTCTTCCCAATCCGGAAAATAGCCAGTGGTAAAGTTTCGCCCAGGCAAAGAACCGCTGGAGTTGGAAGGATCAGAAACTACCATACTGCCATAGCGCCGTATAAAACCAAAACTGCCTTCTTCCTTGACACGGCGGAAGGCTTCCTTTTTGATAGCGGCAAAAGCTGCGGCATCAGCCACTTCCACCCTGCCACTGCCCTTTACCGCTATGGCCTTCAAGTTCTTACTACCCATAACCGCTCCCATACCTGTCCGACCCCAAGAAGCATAATAGTCATTCTGAATAGAAGCATAACGCACCAAGTTTTCCCCGGCAGTGCCTATAGTAGCCACCCGGTAATCTGTTCCCAAATTTTCCCTGATCCAATCAGTAGTTTCCCAAACATCTTTTCCCCAGAGATGTTCAGCTTCTTTAATACTGACCTTGCCGTTAGCAATAACCAGCATTACCGGGGAGGAAGCACAGCCCTGAAAAGAGAGGTAACTTACGCCAGCAAAACGCAAAGCAGCACCAAAAAAACCACCTCCATTAGACGTGCCAAAGCGCCCACTCAAAGGAGATTTAGCAGTAACCTCACAGCGACTAGCAGTAGGAAGCATCGTACCTACAAGAGAACCGACCCCGAAAAGTAGCACATTGTCTTCTCCTAAGGGATCAGCCCCTAGAGCAACCATATCTACCAAAAGGCGAGTATTTACCCCCACCCCTCCTAGGTATTCTTCTTCTAGGGAAGAGATGTCTTCCTTCTCTACTGTCGATTCAGTCAAATTTATTTTCAGTAACAGCGTCATACATGTTCATCTCCTTCTGTTAAAGCTCCGGCAGGACAACTTTTTATACACATTTTGCAACCAGTACAGCTCGCTTCATCAACGCTAATCTTAGTCTGAAAAACTTTTTCTGACACCTCCACCTGGATAAAAGACCTGTCAGGACAATAAGCCTTCTCTTGTACCCAAGAACAAGCCAGCATACATAGCTGGCACCCCACACAACATTCCGGGTTAATGTCAATCTGTAAAGATGCTACCATAAATAATCCCTCCTATCATATCTGAGCATATTTTTCTGTGTCCCTTTTTATCTTTTATACTACCAAAGGCAACTAACTTACATTTTATCAGTTACCAGTTATCAGTTATCAGGGGCTGGAGAGTCCCTTCCCCTAGAAGAACCCTGAACCGCGAACCCTCGTAACCCTCGTAACTACTGTAAACTGGTAACTGTAAACTGCAGTCCGCAGACTGCTAACTTCTATTCGCTATTTCCTCATTTTCCCCCTGTAATTCGCTCTACTTCTCTATCAAAATCGGAAACAAAATCCCTATCCTGTATTTTCCGGTAACTTTCATATTCCTGTTCTGCCTTCAGCTTTGCTTCCAAACGGCTCACTTTGCCTTTGTCTGCAAGTATAGGATAGTTGGATAATTTTAAA
>CAZLTH010000034.1:0-1701 GCA_964562355.1 uncultured Syntrophomonadaceae bacterium
TAGTTCCCACCACCTCTATCTTCCCTTTCTCAATTCTCAATTCTCAATTCTCAATAAGCCTTACAGCTCTTTTTCCTTTGCTCCTGGATGAGCAATAAGAACCTTCCCCTCTCCAGCAAAAAATTTCATTGTTCGACCTGATTTACCCCCCACATCCGCTGCCAGCAGAGGCACATTAATCAAAGCCAAGGTTTTTTTAACCGCCTTAATATTTCTCGCACCGACACTCTCTCTGTCGGACTTAAAGTTGAAAAGTTCACTGCCACCAGCGATTTTAGCCTTAACCCTCCCTCTCTTGACACCCAAGCGCAACATTTCCTCTAATAAAAGGGGAATCGCAGTATCTGCATATTTAGCCAGATTTTCTCTTTTTCTAAATTGTGTACTGTCAGAAAGCAAGATATGAGCAAGTCCAGCCACTTTAAGTGACGCATCATACAAAGCTATCCCAATACAGGAACCTAACCCTATCGTAATCAGCAAACCTTCCTCTTTTAAAACGGCATAGTCAGCAATTTTTACACGTACAATTTTCTCCATAATTAAAGACCCTTCAGCAATTTGTTATAAACAACTTCAAAAGCATCTTTTTCTGGAATGATAGTTAAAAAGCCTTCTATAGACGCTGTCTCGGCAATAAAGCTAGTCTTCACCAAAACTATGAAGTCTTCTTCAATTTGACTTTCCGCCAGTATCGCTCCCAAAATTGATTCTGTTAAATCTACTGCTACTCCTAGCGGCTCCGGGACCAGCACCATATCCATCAAAACAGACAAAGCGTTTAAATACCCCGCTGTGACAATATTACCCACTTCCGAAATAGCCGAAAAGCCAAACTCATCCAAACCATCGGCCATGCCTCCAGTAATAACTTTAATCAAATGCAGAGCACTCTCCACAGGTATCAAAAAAATCATGTATAACCCTAGATCGCCACCAACTTTAACATAAATACCAACAACTTCTTTATCTGCTCCACCCATAAAGTCCGGCAAATCTCCCAGTGGAACTATCGAAACCTCCGGAACAAGGATATTAATTTTCTCGTCTTGCATCATAACCGAAAGAGAAGCTGCCGCATTTCCCATTCCAATATTTCCTAACTCGCGCAGCAAATCTACTCTTTCCTCATCTAACTTTTCTTTCATACTTTCTCACCTCAAAATCATGCCAGTACTTTTTTTACAGCATCCAAAATCCTCTCTGGTTGAAAAGGCTTCACAATAAAATCTTTGGCTCCTGAACTGAGCGCTTCTATAACTAAGGATTTCTGACCCATAGCACTGACCACAACAATTTTCGCCTCTGTATTTGTTTTCATAATTTCTTTAATAGCAGTAATCCCATCCATCACGGGCATAGTTATATCCATGGTCACTAAATCAGGGGTTTCTTGCGCATATTTCTCCACCGCCTGCTGTCCGTTTTCAGCTTCCCCCACAATTTCATACCCATTTTTCTGTAAAACGTTCTTTAAAGTCATACGCATAAAGGCAGTATCATCCACTATCAAAATTCTGTTTCCCAAACCATAACCCTCCCTTTTTAGATGTTAGAAGCAAGAGACTTCAAATCTCGCTTAGATTAAGGTAGAAATATTTAAAATTAAAGCTACTTTACCACTACCTAGCACTGTTGCCCCGGCAATGCCTTTTAGTTCTCCTAAAACTTTGCTCAATGACTTGATAACAATTTCTTGCT
>CAZLTH010000034.1:1801-12406 GCA_964562355.1 uncultured Syntrophomonadaceae bacterium
ATGCCTTTTAGTTCTCCTAAAACTTTGCTCAATGACTTGATAACAATTTCTTGCTGGCCTAAAAGCTCATCCACAACCAAACCGAATTTTTTATCTCCCACAGCAACAACAACTACAGGAATTTCTTGCTTCCTTACCGCTGGCTGACCATTTAAGCGTTCCTGCAAAGAAATCAAGGGCAAAACTTCTTTGCGCAAAGATATAACTTCCTGCTTTTGAACAGTTTTAACCTCCTTACTATCAATATAAAGGTTCTCCCTGATAGCTTCGATGGGAATGGCATAAATCTCTCCGGCAGATCTTACCAACATAGCCTTGATGATGGCTAATGTTAAAGGAAGATGTATAATAAACCTTGACCCTTCGCCAACTTTAGATTTGACATCAATTATACCGCTTAGACTTTCCACAATATTTCTGACTGCATCCATGCCTACACCCCGACCAGACACCCCAGTAACTTTTTCAGCTGTGCTAAAACCACTTTTAAAAACAAGCTTTACAGCATCCTCCGCATTAAACTGTTTCGCCTCTTCTTCAGAGATAACTCCTTTAGCCAAAGCACTTTTGAGTATTTTTTCCTCGTTCAGACCTGCACCATCATCCATAACCTCAATAGCTACATAACTGCCTTCGTGACGAGCTTCCAATCTGACCGTACCTTCTGCACTTTTACCAGCTTTGATTCTTGCCTCGGCAGGTTCAATGCCATGATCTATAGCATTACGCAAAAGATGCACTAGCGGATCCCCGATTTGATTAACTATAGACCTATCTAACTCTGTCTCTTCCCCAATAACTTCTAGAACAATTTTCTTGCCTCTTTCCCGACTCAAGTCTCTTACCATACGAGGGAACCGGTCAAATACTTGTTTAACAGGTACCATACGTAATTTCATGACGGCACTCTGTAAATCTGCAGTAATCCTATCTAAATGCTCAACTGCCCCCGCTATTTCCACTGCTTCTCCTTGTTTAGCTGTCTCCAGCAAACGGGTACGATTTACAACCAACTCCCCTACTAGGTTGATAAGTTTATCTAGCTTTTCTGTTTCCACTCGTATAGTTTTCTCTGTAGACTTCATCGGATGAGATTTCACTGGTCGAGATTTCGCTGGCTGAGATTTTGTAGCCGCCTTTGAGGAAGCTTCTTTCCGCACAGGCTTCTCAGCAACTTTCTCTTCCAACTGCACCCTCGGCACAGAGGAATCAGTAAAAGGCTTTTCTTCTCGCATCCCAACTTCCGTTCCTCGTCCCTCGTCCAACCTCTCACTTCCCACTTCTAACATCCAACTTTCTTGGTATTCGCTAACTGTAACTTTCTCAATTTCCGCAATACTTGCTAAGTTCTTTTTTACAGAATCAAGCGACTCATCTGTCTGACAAAGCAACTGGAAAGACTGTTCAAAATTTTCTTCCTCCAAATCACTTACCGGCGGTCTTGCTTTCAAAACTACTCCGTTGTTTTCCAACGCTTTTATGACCATATAGGCCCGGACAGACTTCAGTAAACAATCATTCACGAGGGTAACTTCTATATGATAAATATTTTCTCCTGTACCCTCCACTTCCTTAATAATTTCTTTTTCGAACTCATCAAGCTGCAAAATAGCATCCTCTATTCGCACCTCCGTCTCAAGAACAGCTTCCTCTTGGGGTACTGTTACTTTCCCATTAGGAGTGGAAACTAAGCCTTTTAGTGCATCTACCTGCAAAGCTATATCCACTCCGGGCAACTTGGGATTTTCCACCCGAGCCAATAAGCTTTCCAAGGTATCTAATGACTGAAAAAGTATATCAGCAAATTCCCTGCTAAGATTAATTTCTCCTCCCCTAAGGCGATCTAGGACATTCTCCATTTCATGCGTCAGACCAGCAATATCGTTATAAGACATCGTAGCCGACATGCCTTTTAAACTGTGTGCGGCACGAAACATCTCCTGCACTAATTCCAGATCATCGGGCTCTTTCTCAAGCTTTAAGAGCGAATCATTCAGAGATTGCAAGTACTCTTGAGATTCAGCTAAAAACATATCCTTATATTCACTAATATCCACCGAACCACTCTCCTTCCGATGATTTTAGAGGTTGGAGGTATTCTTAATAGCCTCCAAAGAAGCTTTCTCCAACTGAATTTTTTCTGTCCTAGTAATAATTTCTGCCGGCTTAAGCAAAATAATAAGGCGTTGCTCTATCTTTCCTATACCCATAATAAAATCTGTCCTAGTACCAGTCACATCACCCGGAGGTGGTTCGATCTGATCATTTGTGAGATGCAACACTTCAGACACTTGGTCAACAATTAAACCTATCAGATTACTGTCTATTTCTACAATAATTATTCTCGTTTTATCATCTTTTTCTTTCTCTTCCATCCCAAAACGCTTACGCAAATCAATTACCGGAATTACCTCTCCCCTCAGATTAATAACACCCTCAATAAAATCAGAAGTGCGTGGAAGAGGGGTTATACTAGTAAATTTTAAAACCTCCCTGAGCTGCTGAATGTCAACAGCAAACTCTTCTTCTTTAAGATAAAAAGCCACCACTTGAATTTCTTCACCTGCACTACTTACAACTCCATCAGTCAATTCTCTCACTCCTTTTTTGTTTCTTACTTACCAACTTACTCACTAATAATTTCTCTTAGTTTCAAACCATAACGCTCATTAACCTCTACAATATCTGCACGAGCTACGATTTTACCGTTAGCTAAAATATCTACAGGCTCTCCTACATACTTGTCAAATTCAATCAAAGAACCTTTATCCAGCTGCAGTACTTCTGTCAGAGATTTTTTCACATGACCCAAAACTCCTATAATCTCTATAGAAATATCTTTAACCAAAGCAAAATTATCATCTAAATCAGGCAACAGAATCTTCTCTCGCATTGTTGAAGAGGGCGCAGAAACGGTTCTCGTCTTTTCTGCTTGTGCTTCAGGCACACTTTCTGCAAAATTTTCTGCCGATAGACTCACCTTTTCTTCCTCACTGGAATCTTCCAAAAAGTCAGAAACGAGTCCTTCCTCTTGATACCCTCCCAATAAATAGGCAGTCATCTCTTTAGCAAACTTCAGGGGTATCAGTTGTATCAAATTAGAATCAATAAGACCCTCCACCTGCATTCTAAACGATACCTGCACTATTTCTTCTTGCCCTACAAAAAATCCTTCTTTTTCCTTATCTGAAGCAACAATCTCTTTATACTCTACTACCGGGGGAGAAATATTGGTGTTTCGCTTAAAAATCTCCGACATGGATGTGGCTGCAGCCCCCATCATCTGATTCATGGCCTCACCAACAGCACTGATATGTATTTCATTTATTTCTGCCTGGTCATCGGGCTCCTCCATCATCATCAACTGCCCAATAACAATAGCATCCTTGGCTTCAATAATAAATAAATTTTTGCCCACAAGCCCTTCCACATAACCAATTTCAACGATGACACAAGGGCGAGGATAGCGTACCCTCACCTCCTCCATGGTAGTATAACTTAAACGTGGAGTACTGATATTAACTTGGTGCGAAATCAGCTGTGCCAGCGAAGTAGCAGAAGAACCCATAGATATATTGCCTATTTCCATTAGAGTATCTTTTTCTAAATGAGCAAGCTCTCCCTCAAAAGAAGGAGAAAAGTCTGCTTCGTTTTCCTCTCCTAGTTCTTTTAACTGGTCTTTCAAGATAAAAGAAACCATAGCTAAAGAAAAATCATAAGGAATCAACTGTATTATTCCACTATCCAATAAACCCTCTATGTTTAAACGAAAGGATAATAGGAAAAAGCCCCCTTTATTGTCGGGAAATATTTTCTCTACACTATCAACTACGGTGCTTTCTTCTAGTTGGGGAGGGGATATATTAACTGGCCGCTCAAACTTTTCAGATAAGGCGGTAGCTGCAGTCCCTGTTAACTGTGACATGGCTTCTCCCAAAGCGCTAAGATGAATTGCGGTTATTTTTTCTTCGGCAGCTGGATCCTGCATCATCATCAATTGACTTATAACAAAAGCATCTTTAATATCAATAAATAAAATACTTTTTCCCAGCAAATCATCATTGCAGTCAACTTCTACTGTTATTGTAGTTTCTTTAAACTCCGGCTCTTCTCTCAACTTTTCCTGAGAAAAGAAAGACAACTCCGGCATAGCTAAAGTAACCTTGCGGCTGGTCAACTGGGAGAAGACTGCTGCTCCTGCTGAACCCAGCAAAGTAGCAGCAATCTCTTTTAAGGTTTCTTGTTGTAATTCATTAAAATTATCAGGCATAACTATAAAATCCTCTCTTTATCTCTTAACAACACAGGTAAAGAGATAAAGAGACGAAAAGGGATTACGGGGTTTTTCTACCTCTTTTTACCTTTTTACCTTTTAACCTTTCAACCTTTCAACCTTTCAACCTTTCATTTGTCTTACTCTCTCCTCCGGCGTAATGATCTGCTTTATGCGCAAGGCAAACTGCTCCGCAACCACTACAACCTCTCCCCAGGCAACAAGTTTATCATTTACATATAAACCTACCGGTTCAGAAACACTGTTCTCCGTTTCCACTACCAAACCAGGTTTTAACTTCAAAAGATCCGCTAAAGATTTGTTTGTTTCCCCTAAAATCACCCTTGCTATAACAGGAATTTCTAGAATCAGTGCCAACTTTTGTTCCTGAGCATCTTCCTTATATAGTATTTCAGACATGATCGGAGCAGTGTTACTTTTTTCTCCTTCTGCCAGCAAAGCATCAATTTCCTCTTGGGATAAGAAATCGCTCACCCTTTTGCCCCCTCATACCCCTTGACTTCAGTAATTATACCTGCCATTTTATTGTTTATAGTACCTAAATTTGCAGAAAATATGACTTTGTCTGCTAGATAAATATCCACAGGATCATCTATTTCCCTGTCTAATTGAATGACATCTCCTGCCTCAAAGTTTAAAAAATCCTCAATAGTTATATTCGTTTTTCCCAGAATAGCGGTCATTTCCACTTCCGACTCCACAATTCTGTTGGTCAGCTTTTTTTGAGTTCTTTTTACATCTGCTCCTGACTTAGAAGAGCTGGAAATCCAACGCTGAGTAGAAAAATCAGACAAGATAGGCTCTAATGTCATAAATGGAAAACAGAGATTTATAAACGTTTGGCTGTCGCCTATCTCAACTGAGAAAGTTAAAAAAACCACTATCTCATTTGAAACAATCAGCCGGTTAAAATGAGGGTTTGCATCCAAAGTTTCAATTACAGGGGAAATTGGGAGAATATCCTCCCAAGCGTAACGTAAGTTGTTTAATATCTTTTCATTTACTTTCTTCATAATACCGATCTCAATCTCTGTCAATTCCCTGGATTTCTGTAGCGGTTTTCCGACCCCTCCAAGCAAAACATCCACAATAGGAAAGATAAACTGCAACCCTGTCTCTAATATAGCTCTGCCGATTTCTTCAGAAAGGCGAAAAATCGTCATCAAAGTCGATGGGGGTAAAGAAAAAATAAATTCCTCATAGGTGACTTGGCTTATAGATTCAAGCTTAACTTCTATTGGTATACGTAAATAAGCCCTTAAAAAATTGGCCAAAACACGTGCAAAGCTTTCGTGCACAGCTTTCATCGCTCGTATATGCTCTTTAGAAAACTTGTTCGGACGTCGGAAATCATATAAAGTTGCTTCATCCGGAGCAAAAAGTTCTTTTTTCTCTGCTGGCTTTCTCAAGTCTCCCGTAGAAAGAGCACCAATCAAGGAATCTATCTCTGACTGGGACAGTACATCTCTGTCCATAAAAACCCTCCTTTGGCAGTCTGCGGACTGCAGTTTACAGTTTACAGTTTACAGTTTACAGTTTACAGTTTACAGTTTACAGTTTACAGGAGTTACGAAGGTTCAGGGTTCAGGGTTCACCGATAACCAATAACCGATAAGTTAGTTGCCTTCGTGAGTATAATAACATATTCGGCAAAATAAATATAAATCCTTTTTAAATTTAAAGGATTTATGCCTTTGTAAATAGAATGTATACTGTCGAAGCCAACTAACTTACACTATCAGCGAATATTCAAAAATTAGGAATTGATGGTCAGTTGCTGGTTTACAGTTTATAGTTTACGGGTGAGGGGGACACCTTACCCCCGATAACCGATAACCGATAACTGGCGAATAGAGGTGTTTTGATGGAAGATAAAAACGGTAAATTAAAAATCTTAAATGGAAAAATTAGAGTCATTTATGTGCCCCCGGGAGAGGGGGGAGCACCTCCTCAAATCATGCCAACAAAGGGCATTAAAATTTTTGTTAATGATTTACTCATTGACGCGCCTACCATCATAAACGTCAGTGATGACATACGATTTGAAACTGAAGAAGAACTTTTAGAAAAAGGGAAATTAGATTTTAAAATAAGCTCTGATGGTCTATCAGCTTGGATTTTGCTAAAGCCTCGTCTAAAAGCTCGTCATCTCATCCTTCATTCCGAGGAAGAGTTTCTTCTTAAACCTACAGTGCAGCGAGAATTGTTTAAAGAGCCCATAGCAGTTCTAGAAGAAGTAAAGGATCTCTTGCCGGAAAAAAATATCAACTATGGTCTTAATGAAGAAATATTAGAAAAAGCTGTACGAGAAATGACTAGGAAATGGGTGGAAATAGCACAAGGAACACCTCCTACCCCCGGAGAAAATGCCCATATAGAGATTTTCTTTGAGCAGAAGCAAATCATTCCTTACCAGGCAAACGATATAAACAATGTGGACTACTTGGATAAAGGTCATATTCCAGCAATAGAAAAAGATGCTCTACTGGCTAAAAAAACACCTGTTATACTAGGAAAAGCAGGTATCTCTGTAAGAGGGGAAGAAATACCCCCACCCATTCCACAAGACATAAGCTTGCTGGCGGGTCCTAATACCTACAGGGATAAAAATGGATTACAAATTTTTGCTGCGGTATTAGGTCGCCCTATCCTGATAAAGACCCCCAAAAGCTATAAAATACAAATACATCGTACTTATGTCGTAAACAGTGACGTTAATATAACTACTGGTCATATACGTTTCCAAGGAGACATTCAGGTTCATGGCAAGGTGTTGGAAAGAATGGAGGTTCTAGCAGGAGGATATGTTAAAATATCCGACCGTGTTACTGGTGCTGATATTCGAGCCGCCGGGTCTATAGCAGTTTCAGACAATGTTATCAACAGCCACCTGATAGCCGGAGCACGCCAATTTTTTACTATGCAAGTGCTACCCGGGTTATTAGCATTCAAAAATACTCTTATCACCATTTTAAAAGCTTTTCAACAGGTTAAAAAAACCCCTCCGTTTGAAAATGCCTCTTTCGGACATATGTTATTTCTCCTAACAGAAAAAAAATTCCGCCACTTTCCAGTCCAGCTGAAAAAGTTAACAAAAATGCTGTATGTTGATTTAAAAGAAGATTTTCCCCCACAAACAACAATACATATTAGTGCTCTGAGAAAAAAAGCCAAAGATTTCCGCCACTTGCAGTACCAAGAGATCGAAGACGCTATGGATCTCTTGGAAAAAATTAACCTAGTAAGAAAAGAGTTAATGGAAATACCACAAGAAGAAAACGATATCACTGTCCGCTACTGTTTAAACTCCAAGCTGGAGGCCAGTGGAGATGTCACTATTACTGGCTCCGGCAGCTATCATACTGACATTATTTCCCAGAAAAATATAACTATCTCTGGAGTTATCCGTGGGGGAACAATCTCTGCTAAAAAGGACATAAAAATAAATGAAGCAGGCTCGGAAGCCGCTATTTTAACAACACTAATTGTACCACGCAAACAAAAAATTTATATAAATAAAGCTTTTGCTAACACAATCGTCCAAATCGGTAAATATACTTATAAATTCAGCCGTGAGAGAAATAAAGTCAAGATTTTCGTCAGGGATGAAGACGAAGCTATTGTTATAGAAAACTTCTAGCTTTGTTTGTTGATTTGTTTGTACAAATGATTAGTTAGAAAAGAAGAGGGCGCTTTAGCCATCTCTAGGGACATTTCCCTGAGCATAAAGTCCCACCACAGCTCTTTTTTCTGCCCCGGCACAGAACTTGCTTGCATATTTTTTAAGATTTCGCGATAAAAAAAAGCAGCAAACTCTTGACTAACTTCTTTTTTCCCCTTTTGCTCATCTCGACCAACTATATTGCTACTCCCTTGCTTATTGAGTAGTTGTCGCACTGGCAAATTTTCAATCTTCATATCCCCCACCACTCTCTTAACATACTTATTCTATAGCCCTATTCTGTAACTACTTAGCTAAGCTGCCGCAGCAATACCCCGCTCGCTGGATTTTATATGTGTATCGGTGCTCAAATCTTTCGGGCGGTACAATAACTCCTTCGCTACGCTCAGTCAAACAGATTGTACCGCTATCCTCAAGATTTTCCGCTCCTTTTGATTAATAAAATCAAGGCTCACTCTGGTATATGCTGCAACAACTTAGGCAACTTTAAGGAAACTTTAAGGACAGAGTAATAGACAATAGGCTGAGTAGTTGCCTTGTTCTTTAGGGTGCAAGAAAAAACGAACCACGAATAGACACGGATGGATACAGAATCCTCCCACTGTCAACCACCTCTCTCGTTTTTCTCACTTAGTCACTGAGTCACTGAATCACTAACTCATCTTCTCATCCTATTCGCCATACCCCACATCTCATCAGCAGTGCGTATAGTACGAGCACTTATTTCATAAGCTCTCTGAGACATAATCAAACTTGTAATTTCTTTTAGAAGGCTAACGTTGGAACTTTCCAGATGTGCCTGCCTAACAATCCCAAGTCCATCTTCACCAGGACGCCCTTCTAAAGGATCTCCCGAATTTTCAGTAGCCACCCAGAGATTTCCTCCCAGCCTCTCTAGCCCTTGGGGGTTAGAAAAACTATAAATACCCTCTTCTGGCAGCGGTTCAACGAAATAACCATCCTGCGTAACCAGATTGCCAAAGGCATCACGATAAAATCGCCCCACACGAGTGAAAGCCTCTCTATTATCCGGCAAAACAACCCGGAAAAACCCTTCTCCTTCGATAGCCCAGTCCAACTCACGTCCGGTTTCTCTTAGAACTCCCTGCTCAAAAATAACTCTATTAGCAGCAACTCTAACTCCTGACCCTACTTGTAGTTCGCCTTCTCCTCTCGGCACGATTGGTTCTCCCGGACCTTCTACCCTCCGGTACAATAGATCTTGAAAGTTAATCCTGCTCCTTTTATAACCATCAGTATTAACATTGGCAATATTGTTAGCTATCGTATCTATCTTTAAAGATTGTGCCAACATCCCACTAGCTGCGCTCCTCAATTTTCCAATCAACTTCCCTCACTCCTTTTACAGGTCAGCCGATGGCTGACAGTTTACAGTTTACAGTTTACAGTTGGGCTTTCTTTATTAATAACCTGCGTATCTACTCAGGTTCACACTTCACAACCACCGACTACTGACCTACCGACTGACTTGGGCAACCACTAAATTGGAGGTTGGAGGTGGGAGGTTAGAGGTTAGAAAGGCACCAGGGCTACCTTAGGTTACCTCAAGGCTACCTTTCCAACTTCCAATTTCTCGCTTCTCACTTCTCGCTTCGCTCAAGGCACAAAACATAATGAAATACTAGTCTTGAGCAATTTATCGTTTTTTAATTCCTTTGAACTTAATTTTTCACTTTTCACTTTTCACTTTTCACTTACTGAGTTACCTCAAATTCCCAACCTCATTCACACTCTTGCCTAGCAAATCATCATGAGCCTGTAGCGCTTTCTGATTGGCCTCATATATACGCATAATCTTGATCATATTAACCATTTCCGTAATAATATTTAAATTAGCACTCTCCAGTGCTCCTTGGCGCACCTGACCCAGAACTTCACCGACCGGTTCTGCATCCACAGCCTCAAAGAGATTTTGCCCTCTCTTTTGCAGCCCTGCTAAATCTTCGTTGTCAAAAACTGCTAGTAACAACTGTGCTCTATGTTCCTGTTCTTGCCCAATACGTATTACACCCTCATCACTTATCTGTATATTTTCACTCTCTAGTTGTATAGGCTGGTTATCAATACTCAACACATGGTATCCGTTACTATCAACCAGAAATCCATCTCTATCTAAAGAAAACGACCCATCACGGGTATACCTGACTCCCTGGGGTGTAGCCACTGCAAAAAAAGCGGTTCCCTCCCTCTGCTCCAATCCTTCTTCCGTCTCTATCTCAAAAAGTGACCTGCCCGTAATAGCTAGATCCAAAGTATGCCCCGTTTCCTCTAGCACTCCCGGCAAGTGGGAGGTAACAATTTCACTCAGAAAGACACCTTTGCTACTTTTCCCAATAAAAGTCTTGGAACCTTTTTCCATCCTGAAAGTCATCATCTCTGGAAAACTCTGTGCTAGGGTAATATCTTTTTTAAACCCTGTAGTATTAACATTAGCTAGGTTAGCAGTAATAACCTCCTGCTTCCTATGCTGTACAGCCATCCCCCGTGCCGCTATATATATACCTCTAATCATGTTCTACACCTACTTCCTCAATTTCCTCCTCCGTAAAAATCACCACTTCATGAGGATAAATCATGCCTAGTTCTCGTGCTGCCACTTCCAGTTCAT
>CAZLTH010000035.1:0-12404 GCA_964562355.1 uncultured Syntrophomonadaceae bacterium
TTACTTTCATTTTTTCGGCCATATCTCTGCCCGATAACAACTTTTCTCCCTTTTTTAAACTACCTAAAACAATTTTATATTTAATATCATTTGCTATCTGCAAATATATTGGCTCTCTGTTGTTGTACTCCATTTGATAATTCACATCCTATCTAAGAGCTCCACGGTCTTTTCCTAAAATTAACTTACAACTCACTGGTCAAAAACTACTCTTAATTTTTTATACTTTCTACACTAGCCACAAAAAACCTTAGTGCATTATCAACATAGCGCACTAAGGCAATATTACATTATCCTAGCCCCCTTGTCAAGTTCCCTGAAAAACTTTTTTTAAGCCACCACACACAAGACTGAATTTCTCCCGAAAAAAATCTTTCATTGAAAATAACTGCCATGTTTTTAAAAACAAACACGGTCCCAAAACTACTCTGCTTGACGGGCGAAGGGTAAATATATACGTAAGCACTCAGGTTGTCAGGTTCACGGTTCACGGTTCACGGTTAAGTACTTTGAATTCTTAATGTTTTCTGATATAGTTTAGGAAGAAGGAGTACGTACAGTAGATATGTCCTGAGCGAAGCCGAAGGATCTAAAGGCGAGTTCCAGGTAATAAGACACAAGAATGGATTTATGTATATTAAAATACCAGAACTGCCTTACAGTAGAAGCCATCGTCGTACCTATTTGACAGGCGTTCTGACTAAGGTAGTGGTAGACATAGCAAAAAAAATAAATTTAAGCTTAAGTGTAGAAAACCTCAAATTCAACAAAGACAGGTTGGATACTAACAAGAGATTCAACCGTATGGCATCTAACTTTCCGTATGTAAAGATGCTAACAGCTATCCATAGTAGAGCGCATAAAGAAGGCGTAGCAGTAACTAAAGTTTGGCCAGCGCATACATCTACTATTGGCTATTGGAAGTACCAACAGAAACACGGCGTAACAACACATCACGCTGCAGCCTACGTCATCGCTAGGAGAGCGTTGTATATCAAAGAACGTGTTACCAAAGAGTTAAAACAAAAAGTTATCAAGGTAAAACCCTTACCTACGGAAGGAAAAGGGATGCCGACCAAGTCGAAGCAGTTGTTTGAACGGTTAGACAAGAAGTTTCTTATTCATAACGATTTACCTCGTTATGAGCAAGAGAAATTCGGTACTATTTGGTCTGACTTCAAGAAACTGTATCTGCTTGGGCGATCATCCCCTGTTAAGCTGGTACAGTGAATCCAGTAGGCTGCCTCTAACAGAGCGCAAGAAGCGACTTGAGTCAACACGGCAAATCCAATAAAACGTTAAATTGCCGTGAAGCAGGTCTATATGCTAATAAAAACGTTAGTATATACAGTTTTCTTGTCCGGGTGGGACTCCCGGAGTCAAAGTCTCACGGTCGCAATACCTATTTATAGGTAAATCAAAATCCGAAAGGAGCGAAAACCTAGTCTTGGGAGGCCGGCTTAACTAGAGATTAAAAACAGTTAGGTTTTTTTAACCAGGGAGAAATATATCTCTAAAATTACTTTGCAAAAGTCTTCTTGCCGGAATAAATATTTTATTAAAATAATGCCAGGCGCCTTGTTATGCCTAATCTTGGCTTTCTTTGCTTGGCATATCAGCAAATGGGTACCCAAGCAGTTATTTATGCTAAATTATGTCTTGATAGCGATTATTCTTGGCATGCTTGTAAAAAACTTTATTTTGCCTAGATTAAATTTAGAAATAATATTTGATGCTGGTATCGAGTTTTCTGCCAAAATATTTTTAATGGCAGGTATTATTTTGATTGGTGCTCGTATGAATTTAGGGGACGTAGTAGCGGTAGGTTCTAATGCCATAATGATGGTCATTGGTTCGATAGTATTATCTCTAGCAGTTTGCGGTTGGGTGGGGAAAAAAAGTTTTGGAGAACGTGCTGGACATCTGATTGGTATAGGGATAGGGATAGGGGTATGCGGAATTTCAGCAATAATTGCACTTGCTCCTGTAATCAAAGCAAAAGAAAAAGAAGTTTTCTTTGCTATCGCTGCTGTTTTGTTGGCTGATTTTATGATTCTTATCGGATTACTGCTTGTAGATAGGTTGGCAAACCTTGGAAATGAGTTTGTGGGCTATTTTGCTGGCGTTGTTCCTGCAAATACGGCTCAAGCAATTGCCATACTTGTAATGACCTATATTTATACTGTGCGAGGCCTCCCAGTGGGAGAAACAGTTAGAGTGAATCTTTTATGGACTAAATTCCCTAAATTTATACTTGGGTTCCTAGTTGCTTCCCTGCTGGCGACTTTAGATGTCTTCCCAGCAAATTCCTCTGTGATTTTCCAAAATCTCTCGCAATGGTTTTTTACTATTTGTTTTGTGGGTCTAGGATCAGGAATTGATTTTTCCAGCTTTAACAAAAAAGAGGCAAGCCCTATTCTTTTAGGACTCGGAATGACCTTGATTTTAGCTATTTATGCATTTCTCTGGATTCGTTTTATTATCGGAGCAGGTTAATCCTTTAATCTGCAGTACTAAAAATTCCCAGCAACTCTGTCATGGGTTGACGCAGTTCCGGGGGAATGGTCACAATCTTAGTACGGCGACTATTCAGGGTAACTTGCCCCACCATGACCAGCGCACGCGACCACAGAAAACCCAGTGTAGAATTCGGGGAGGACTCGTTCCGGAAAAACTCGTCCCCTTCCATAGAGCTAAATTTGCGAGTTACCGCATTCATCCTCGCCCAACCCTCTCTTTCCAGCAAATAGCGAAGAAGTCCTCGTTCCTTGTCATCTAATTCTTCCACCACCTTTTTTAGATAGTGCGGCTGGCAGAGAGAACTAACAATCTCTTTTTCCCTCTCCTGGCGACACCCCCCTAATTTTAACCCGTAATCACTAGCCATCCCCTTCAGCTAGGTGGCAGGCATGTTCTTCAAGCCCCTAGCAAGGGTTGCTTCCGTAGAAAGACTTTTTCTCAATCTGCAACCGCTTTTCTTCCTTCAAGGAACTCATAAAACCTGCGACATGTTCAGGGGTAATCATCTTTTCATTTCGTTTAATTTCCCCTTGCATATATCTCATTTTTTCCTGAAACTCCTTACTTTCTCCCCGGGGGTCTATCTGTCCTAGATAGTTATGGGCTTTTTCTAACTCCTGCCGTTGCATCCAGAACCCAGCTAGATTTAAAAGCACCATGGGGTCATCGGGCATAGTCTCTTCCAACATTTTCAGCAGGGGCAGTGCTTTGTCAAATTTCTCGGTAATACGATACAAGTTGACCAGCACCAGCACAGCATTGACATAATATTTGTTCTGCCGCAAAAGTTTCTCCAACAAAGCAATAGCCTCTTCCATCTGTCCTTTTTCTTTTAACTTTCTTACTCTTTTAAGTACTCGATCTACCTCAGGATCTTCTCCAAAGGAAAGTTCTAGTCTCTTCATATTCACTAACTGCTCTCGACCATCAAGGATCATGCGCACCGGCTCGTCCTCTTTAAAAACCCCTCGCTCCACCAAGTTGAACCCTACACCAAGTTTAACTTGGTCAAAAACGCTACTACTTTTAAGAAATCTAAGCCCCAGCTCCTTAACCCATTCACCCCCATGAAGAATCAATATCTCCAAGGAATGGTCTATTTCGTTCTCCTCGACTTCAGTCTGCAGGATGAAGGAGGAATGGGTCCACTATCTACCATAAGAGCTACTTGGTGCATGCTCAGAATAAAACTATGTCTACTAGCCAAAGGTGACCACAGGGAAGCAGCACGAGCATGCCGTCCAAAATTAAAAGAAGCTACCCCGGCTAGATAACGGTTATGCCAAGAAACATGATACTTTTCCCAGCGGCGATAAAGATTAAAAACTTGGCAATGATCGCCCAAGTGACCCGCTGCCTTCATAATCATGATCGCGTACTCCTGCCAGCCAAGCAGTTCACTCCTTCCCTTTCTTATCTCTGCCATTCCCTTTTCAAATAACTGGACAGCAACACGAAGGTGATGGTTAGCCTTTTCTTCTTCGCCCAGAAGTGCCAGAAGCTGAGCTCCCAGGGCATAGCTAAAAGGATTTAGAAGCCATACGTCAATCAGAAATTGATGTATGGCTGTTAGCTTTAACGATTTGATTGATGACATCATGTTGGAAATGCAACTGCATGGACTGTTATCCTTACTTGAAAATGCCTTTATTGATAAACGAGATGATAATGCTCATATTCCACTGCATCTTCTGTTTACATCAGGGATAGCGGCAAAGATAAAACTTAAAACAAGCTTAACAGATATCCCTTACGCCATCAGTGATGCACAGACACTAGCCGAACTGGGATATAATTTATTGGTACTGAACGTGGATTGGAGGAAGGCTTGTTGGCTGAAGGTACGCTTCGCAATTGGATCAACAAATATGAGCCATCCATATCCGGAAATGTATATGACCATGAATTAATTGCCGCCTATAACCAGTATGTGCAAAAACAAATCCTACCTACACTCAACATCCAGCCCAACATCCATATTCTGGACTGCACCAAAGTCAAAGTGCAACTTAATAATAAAAACTATGTGCAGAAAGACCGGATTACCTCCATTATCGTATATGCTGGAACTTATTTCGGCAGATTCGATCTGCTTGAATTTATGGATATATACGCATCTTGCAATGAAGAGATTAAAAAGCGTCTGCATCCAATTCTCGCAAAAACATAGCTCTGTTTCTAAATTGCGAATTGAAGATTAAGACTGTAGATAAAGGGGGTTGAACCGTTACAGCCACCAAAAGCCTTGAATGTCAAGATTGGTAAGCCCCAATTCTTTTGCTCTCTCTACCACTTGTTGATATTCATCGGAGGTTATCCGCCGGGCTATTTCTGGAAACTCATGGGCTCTAAAGACGGGTCGATACTGCGACATTATATTGATATACGTATCTTTAGGTAAATTTTCGGCTATCCACTCCATAATCTCTACTGAGCCAGCGGCATTATTTGGCATAACCAGATGACGGATCATTAGCCCCCGGGTTATAAGATCATCTTCGCCCGGTTTTGCCACACCGACTTGACGATGCATCTCCAGAAGTGCCACTTTGGCTACTTCTGGATAACATTTTGCTCCCGCTGCAAGTCTTGCCGCTACTTCACCACACCAGAATTTGATGTCCGCTAGGTAAATATCAATCACTCCATCAAGAAGCTTGAGTATTTCAAGCGGCACCCAACTGCAGGTGTTAAATACAATGGGCAGTCGCAGCCCCCAATCAGCGGCTAGATCAAGGGCTTTAACAATATGGGCAACATAATGATTTGGGGTTACGAGATTTATATTGTGAACGCCCTTTCTTTGCAACTCAAGCATCATATCAGCCAATTCCTCAATAGAAGTTTCTTTACCCCGACCCTTATGACTTACCTCCCAGTTTATGCAAAATACACATCTTAAGGCGCAATGTGAAAAAAAGATCGTTCCTGAACCACCCCTTCCCACCAGTGGTCTTTCTTCACCAAAATGCGGATGAACAGATGCAATATAAAGTCGCGTACCGGGAGCACGACAAATTCCCGTTTCACCCTCAATGCGATTAACCTTGCAGTCTCTTGGACAGAGCCGACAACTTCTCATCATCTCCCATAACCTCTCAGCTCGCTCCCTTAGTTCACCCGTGCGGTGAAGCTCTAAAAAAGCGGGTTCAAAATCCGGGTCTATAGCCGCAAATATTCCCCTATCTTCTTCCGGGCGAACTTCCGGGTGAAAATCTTCTCTCACTTCGGCCCTTCCCCATCCGATATACACTAACACTAAGATCAAAAAGAGGCTCGATAAAATTGAAATCTTAAAAACTTTAGAAGCCATTTCTCTGACCCTCCTTTTTAGAGTTTATCCCATTGGAAATCTGCATTAATGATGATACATCTGCCTTCGGCATCTTACTTTAACGAGACTTACCTGTAATCATTATAACTAAACTTGCCAATTTAAGCAAGACAATTACCAGGCAGGTGCCCAGAAGTCCCAGAAGAGGCAAAAGGATAACCCCAGCAACAATCCCTCCCAGCCCCCCCCCTAAAAGGTCGGCGCTGTAAATAAGACCGGCGGTTCCGCTGAAATTTGACTTACCCTTTAGATTTAGATATATCTTGTTGGCCAAAGGAAACTGCCCGCCGACTAAAAATCCACTAATAAAGGAAAGGATTAAGAATAATGCCTGTAAAAGGGGAAATATGCCCGGAGTATCCAGATATGGACGCAGCATAAGAAATATAAAAGGTAAACCCAGAGCAAAACAGATTACGGCCAGATCAATACCTATAAAAAATTTAAGGTCATTTTTAATCCGTTTAAGAGCCGACATTATGATCATTGATCCACCAGCTATACCGGTCATAAAAGATGTCATGAGGAGTCCTATCCAGGCAAAAACATATCCGTAAATTGCCTGAAAAGTAAAAATTAGCGCCAGTTCAAATACCATTCCCGCAAAACCAGTGGTAGCTACGCATAAGGGAATGCTTGAGGTGAAGAATCGTTTATTTTTCGTCCGCACGAGAAGAAAAAGAACGACAAAAACGACGAATAATCCAAAAAGTATTGGCAGGTTTATCTTTTTAAACCATTGAAAAGGTTGGCGAAGGTAAGGGGCAAAAAGGGTATTCAAATAGGAGAGGCTGTAAAACACTCCTCGGGGCAGGAAATCATGATTGGTTCTAAGAGTGCCTCCTTCGATGAATTCTAAGAACCAGTCCGTCCATCCAGGATGCAACATGCGTTCGATATGCCAGGGGATAGCTAGGTTCGCTCCAAGATTACGATCCTCTAACCTGTTTATAAGAAGTGTTTCATCCATCAGAAGGATTCCTTCACTTTTTGAGGCTAGAAAAAGGTTTCTTCCATCCCCGGGAAATGCTCGAACATAGGGGAATGCGCTTTTGAGCGTATGGAAAATACTAGCATTAAGGCTTCTTAACTCCTCGCTTAAGTACGTCAAACAGCCAGGCAGACCTACAATCAATATGCCATCTTCAGTCAGTCTATTTTTTGCAAGACGAAAAAATTCTTTGGTAAAGTATCGATTAGTCCGCACATCCGATGGATTCGACGGACCAACCAAAATTAAGTCATATTTACTCTCGGTCATTTTAAGAAAGAGCCGACCATCAATATGTTCAACTCTTACCCGGCAATCATTCAATTCCTTCTCAGTAAGCGGTGTGGGGAATTTTCTTATAAGCTCAATTAGCAGAGGGTCAAGTTCCGCATAGTCAACAATTTCTACCGAGGGATGCCTCAAAATCTCATTTATCACCCCACCGGCTCCGCCCCCTAAAACCAGCAATTTCTCAGGGTAGGGATGGGAAAGAAGGGGAAGGTGGACAAATTTTTCAATGGCCACTATGTCCGGAATGGGCATGGTAATATGCGCAATACCATCTAAAAAGAAAGTGTATTGCCCCTCAGTTTCTATGACAGCGATATTACCATGTACAGAATTTTGGTAATGGACTACATTTAAGGGTTCCCACTGTTTCTCTATTGATTGGTAGTGAAGTCTATCCGCTCCGCCGGCAAAAAACAAATAACCGCAAAATATCAAAAGCAAACCACAGGTACCGGTTATTGTTTTTTTAAGAATACTAGCTTTCTGGGAAAAAATAAGCAAAACAAGGCAGACAAGAAGATTTAGCAGAGCAAAACCGATGACCATATGAAAGACATTAAGGAAGGGAATCAAAAGATATGTCCAGATCACCCCCCCCACAATCGTACCGATTGCCCCATAAACATAAACTTTGCCGATAGAAGATGCATCCCGCCCAAAGAAAGTTGAATAAATCTTGCAGCTGAGAGTAAATAATGCACCGTTGGATATACTTATCGGCAAAAGTATAAGGAAAGACGAATACAGTATCGACGAAAAACCCAGCCCCTCACCTATAGCCACACCGAGAATGTTCCTTAAGATGCGAGTTAAATAGATGGCTGTGGGCAGGGATAAAGAGAGGAGAATGATAATGCCGACAAAAACTTCTATCTTATTCTTAATTTTTTCGGCCCATTTGCCCATGAAGAAAGATCCAAATCCTCCCAGGGTAAGCCAGTTGGCAAGAATAACGCCGATGGAAAGTTCGTTGCCGGCAAAAACAATCAACAGCTCCCTTAAAAGAAGCATCTGGGCAACCAGCCCATTAAACCCTATAGTGAATATAGCTAGGAGAAGACTTTTTTTCATCGAATCTTCCTTGCCTTTCTTCAATTCGTAATTTGAAAATTTAAGGTTAAAAAACAAGATAATACTAACGATAATCCGTCATTTTGGGTAATATCAAACAAAAAAATTCTAAAATTTAACCTAAAAACGAGTATTAGCCTAAATTACGAATTGAAGTTGCCTTTGTCTCTACTTGCATTCCCAGACACCGGGGATCTCCCCTCCGCAGAATCGACATCTTCCCTCTTCAACGTTGTTTGCAATGACCGAAAAGCCGACACGATGGATCAATTTCTCTCCGCAGGTAGAACAAAAAGTGCTGTTGTATCTATGTCCGGGGACATTGCCGATAGTGACGAAATTTATTCCCACCTCCCTGGAGATGAGTCGGGCATCTTCCAATGTCCTTACCGGGGTACGAGGAAGGTGGGTTAATCTGAATGCGGGATGGAAACGCATAAAGTGGAGCGGAACATCTGGCCCTAGGTGTTCCGCTATCCACTCGCTCATCGCTCGAATCTCGTTCATGCAGTCATTGATCGTCGGGATAATGAGATTGACGATCTCAAGGTGTACTCCTTCTTCTCTGATGATTTTCAGGGACCTCAGGACGTAAGGGAGGTTTCCGCCGAAGATATCGCGATAGACTTTTTCACAGAACCCTTTCAAATCAACGGTTATGGCGGTGGTGTAAGGAAGCAGTTTGCGCAACGGTTCTTCCGCAATGGCGGCGTTGGTGTGCCAGATGAGACCAACCCCGACCTCTTTCGCCATAACCGCAGTTTCGAAGACGTATTCAAAGAGAACGGTGGGCTCGTTGAAGGTGAACGAGATAACAGTGACACCGTATTCCATGGCCATTTCCACCAGCTGCGCCGGGGGCAGATGAAAAATCTGCAAATCAGTGGGGCTTGCCTGGGATAATGTCCAGTTATGGCATTGTTTGCAGGTGAAATTGCATCCCACAGTCCCAACGCAAAGGGTGAAGGTACCCGGGCGATGGTGGAGTTGTAACTCTTTTTCGATGGGATCGATCCTTTTCGCCGAGGGGTGAGAGTGAACCAGACTGTATAATCTGCCGGCAAAGTTCTCTCGCACTCGGCACGCTCCGTGGCTTCCCATCGGAATGATGCAACGACGGAAACAAAGATTACAGAGGACCTTGTTACCCTTCAACTCCTCCCAGAACATAGCAACGCGCCATCCCTCATCTGCGGCCACTTGCGTTCGAAGCGGCACCTCTGGCCTCCTTTGCAACAATTGCTGCCAGCCAGGCAAGACAACCGAAAGAGTAGTCCAGAGGGCGACGAAGATAATCCCACCCCATAAAATAGGTTTCAGAATCCCTAAGACTTTATTCACACTACACCTCAACCATAATGATAAATATTATCATCTAATTCCCAATACCCAAAGATAAAATTTAGAGATTTGGATTTTATTTGGATTTGTGATTTAATTGTTTTCATATTACCGCATTACTCGTATTCCCAGATACCGGGGAGTTCCTGACAACAAAGTCTACATTTTCTTTCCTCAATATCATTTGCAGAACCCAAATGCAAACCCAATATTGTACTAAACCGCTGCGCAGTGGCTCGCAAAATCTCATTTTGTGGTATCATCTTTCCTATAAATAAGAAGAATGTTTTTTTATATCAAACTATTATGAAAAAATGAAACTGGAGATGGGACTTCGCGGTTATTCCCCGAATACCCAAAAACATTACTCTTCTCAAGTCCGGTTACTTGAAAAGTATTTGGACAAACCCTCGGATCAAATCTTGCCTGATGAAATTAAGGAGTACCTTCATCATAGAGTTAAAAGCGGTATCGGCTACAGTAGCATTAATATCGCCTGTAATGCTTTCAAAGTGATGTTTAACTTGGTGCTGCAGCGTAACTTCTCTGATGATGTTATTGTTCGTCCAAAGAAACCTAAAGAGTTCCTGTTCCCGGGGTTGAATCCTGACAAGCCCCTTGCTGCAAGAAATGCTCAGCAGGCTTTTAAGACTGCTAAGGAAAAGACGAGTGTTTTAAAGCCTGTTACTGTCCATTCTCTAAGACATAGCTTTGCTACGCACCTTCTTGAAGATAATACAGATTTAAGAACCATTCAGATCCTTTTAGGACACGCCAATATCAGTACTACCTATATTTATCTTCCTCTTTCTACTAAACACCTTGCTTCTGTTAAAAGCCCCTTGGATAAAATTGATCCACATGCCTGAGGTTCAAGATGTTTTTAATGCTGTAAAACCTTCTAGGTTGTCTCCTGCACAATGGAAAGCTTTTTATGCTATTAAAAGCTGTAAAAGCGGTGACATCGGTTGCCATGTAGACCACTGCGATAGCTGTGGTCATATCGAAATTTCCTATACTTCCTGCAGGAACAAGCACTGCCCTAAATGCCAAGGCTCTAAACAACAGGAATAGGTAGATGCTCAAATGAGCAAGTTTTACCTGTTGGGTATTTTCATGTGGTTTTTACCCTGCCTCAAAAACTTAATGCTGTTATCTATCAGAATTAGAAAGTTTTGTATTCCATCTCTTTAAAGTCGGCTGGTCATACCATTACTGAACTAGCAAAAGATTCTAAGTACCTAGGCGCAAAGGCAGGAGTTACTGCTGTCCTTCATACGTGGGGCAAAACCTTTCTTTGCATCCCCATGTCCACTGTATCGCTTCCGGGGGCGGTCTTTCTATGGATGGACTTAAGTTCATTGCTTCTAGTAAAAATTTTTTTACCCCGGTGAATGTACTGTCACGTAAATTTAGAGGTAAGTTCCTCTTTTATTTGAAGCAAGCATGTCAACGTGGCGATATTAAGTTTTTTGGTGAAGCTTCGAATTTAAATTGCGAGTTGAACTTTCTTGATTTTATTAATAGCTTATACTAAACTGAGTGGGTTGTCTATTGCAAAAAACCTTTTCTTCAATTCGTAATTTAGAAAAAAAGCTATGTATTTGCGAGAATTTGACGTAGACGCTTTTTAATTTCTTCATTGCAAGATGCACATATATCCATAAATTCCAACAGATCAAATATGCCGAAATAAGCTCCTACATATAGATAATGGAGGCAATCCGGTCTTTCTGCACATAGTTTTTTAAAAGAACAGGTAGTGATTTTCTCTGATATCTTTCATTACCATCCAAGGTTTTAAAGATTTGAAAGCACATGTAACCGATTAAGACCATGACTATATGAAAGACGATAAATGAATATTTTGTACTCTTGAAATCCTCCAATTTCCAGAAATCCTTAATTTGTCGGTAGTCTTCTTCTATTTCTGGGCGTAGCTCATAGGTTTTGATAATTTGTTTAGCAGTTTTAACGGTTCAACCCCCTTTATCTAGAGCATAATCCCTTATTCAGGCTAATTCGCAATTAATCAACTTTTCTCTGTCTTTAATCTTCGCACCTTTACTAATCGCCGCCTGTCTGCGTGCCTGTCTGCGTGCATCGCACAGGCAGGCTCGCACCTGACCACTGGTAAGGCCTCCGGGGGAGGGCTTCCCACACTACGGGTGCAAAAACACCTGTTGCCAACAGGTGTGGAAACTGGTGAGACTTCCAGTGGATGTTGGTGTAGTCCGAGGAGTACGAGGACAAACAGTCCTGGCGATGGCGACAGCCAAGTCAGGAGTCCGATGGACAGCTGCTCGCTTTTACTTGTCATAAGCATCTGTGTGAAGCTGTAGCCGGAACAGCTACTTGTTAGACTTTTATTACAACTCCTGTTATCTGCCCAAGTGAAACTTGCTGATTAAATTCTTCTGGCGACAAGTCTAGCAAACTACCATGAATACGATGTTTATTGTAAAACTGGATAAACTCTGTTACAACTTGGTATGCTTGTTGATAGTTTTTAAACTCGTGTCTAGTCAGGCGTTCTCTTTCCAGTATAGAGTGAAATAATTCTATATGAGCAATTTTATTTGGTATCTTGGGTGGAATACGTTCGTGCTCCGTGGCATAGCTTTGGCAGATTGCTTCAAAAACATTGCTGATAAATTGGGGCCCGTTATCACTGCGAATCACTGGTCTTTCTTGGCTGGATAATAGATTACGCTTCCAAAGTGAGGTTTTTACAAGATTGGCAGGGTACTCCCCTTCACAGGTAAGTCCAAAATGGTAATCAACTATATATCTGTCGTGCAACAAGAGGTCACTTAATTCACTGAAAAGCCTTATACTATAAGGACTTTTCCTGCT
>CAZLTH010000036.1:0-12361 GCA_964562355.1 uncultured Syntrophomonadaceae bacterium
AACATGTCAGTAGTATCCGGACTTAAAGTCTCGGCGGTGAAGGTGGAGAAAATTTAGGCGAGTGACTGAGTGACTGAGTGACTAAGTAAGTAAGTGAATAAGTGACTAAGTCAGCCTCCGGCTGTCAGTGAGTCAGTTAAGAACGAAGTACGATGGGGTGCTTCACACAATTACCCTAGATTAATATTTAAAGGCGGTTGCTTTCTATAAAAGCAACCGCCTTTTTCTACCTATACTCGCCAAACTTATAATTCTATAATAGACACTGATTTGTATGATTTGCGCTGATTTTTTCTATAATAACTTTATCATGTTTTAATCATAGTACTCAGCGTAAATCAGCGTCTAATGTTTTTTATAAAACTCGTGTAACAGTACAGATATTTTAGCACTTAGTTTCCTCTAAAACTTTAGAAGATTTAAGCCAATTTCTTCACTGAATTCTCTATCCAGTTGCCCCTCTATTATATCAATGCTAACTTCAGCTGTAGCACTTACTACAGCCATATTTAAATGTCCGCCGTAAACTTGGTATTTGTTATCTGATAAGCAAATGTGCAGATGTAAATAGATTTCATTATTTTTGGTTGAAATATTTCCATTTAAAGCGGCAATCTCATAATCGCCTGTAAGCTCTGTTGAATGATAAAGCTTTTTTTTAGTTTCGAAAAAACCTATTTTGACTTTGTTCACAGCACCAATTCCGCTAACCAAGCCTAGTTTGATGCCTTGTTCAATACAGAGATGTTTTAAGGTTTCCAAGATTTCTTCGCCTTTATCTATCCTTACTACTAATTTAGGACCAAACTTTTTAAATTCCATATTTTTTTCTCCTTGCAAAACATGTTTATAAAAAACTTATTTCTTCATCTTCTGTAACCAAGCAATCTATTTTTTTATCAAACCGACCGGTAGGAATATATTCCACTACTTGACAAGCAAAGGCTAGTGCCACCAGTGGCACGCCTTTTTTAAGCTTGGTAAAAAAACGGTCATAGTACCCTCCCCCATACCCCAAGCGGTTACCATTTCTATCAAAGGCTACACCTGGAACAATAACCAAATCAATCTCTGACGGCGTTACCGGACGCAGAGATGCTGCAGGAGGTTCAGGAATACCCCAAATGCCGGGTTCTAAATCTTTATCATAATTGTGCAGCCAAGATAAAATCAGGGCATTATTCTGTGTGTCTGTTTTGGGAACTATGATTTTTTTTCCCTGGGTAAGGGCTTCTCGTACCATAGCTTCGGTACGAACTTCTTTGCCAAAAGTTAAAAAAAACATGATATTGCGTTTTTGTCTAAAATCTGCTCGAGCAAAAAGTTTCTTTTTTATTTCTTCACTTTTAAGAGCTAACTCATCTGCTGAAAGGCGATTACGCACAGCTAAAACTTTTTTCCGCAGTTCTTTCTTTTCCACTTTATACCTCCTGTTCTCCTGCCTAAATCACAATCAGTTCATATTTTCTGCTGCCAAGTCCTATTTTTTCAGCATAGGAAAGTTGGATAGAAGAATCAATCTCGGGAAAAATATCTTTAAACTTATCTTCACCGGGTTTAAAGTTATTTTTTAGACGAGTTCCCAGTAGACCTTGCTGCTTATTGATTAAATCCAGTGAGGCCTGGTCTATAGCTACCGGATCTAGGGAAGCTAGAATACCTACATCGGGAACAATAGGAGCATCACTCCAGCTGGCACAATCACAATCGGGGGTAATAGACAAACAAAAATTTATATATCCAACCTTATTTTTTTTGTTTTTGATTGCTCCATAGGCAAATTCACTCATTCTTTCCATAACGTCACTGGATTCACTCTTCCAGCGTATCTTGATAGCTTTTTCTGGACAAGTCACGGTACATTCACCACACCCGGTACATTTAGTACTATCTATCACAGCTTTTTCTTCTGTTAGAGTGATTGCCTCTGCCAGACACCAGTTAAGACAGTAAGCACAACGAACACATTCATCTCCGACCTTAGGCTTTACCGTAGAATGCATCATCTGTTTGCCACCACGACTGCCACATCCCATACCAAGATTCTTAAGGGCACCGGCAACGCCTGTTAACATATGTCCCTTCACATGGCTTAGAACCAACATAGCATCAGCATATATTATTTCACTAGCAATTTTCACCAGTTCAAAATGCTTCAGTCCTACTTCTACTTCCTGAAAGCTGCGACCGATAAGGCCGTCAGCAATGATAATCGGAGCTTGTATAGTGGCAAAACTAAAACCGTTTTCTATAGCTGTTTGTAAGTGATCAATACTATTAGATCTCTTACCAGCATAAAGGGTATTGGTATCTGTTAAAAAGGGGAAAGCATTCTCTTCTTTTACTTTATCTGCCACCTGCCGTACAAGTACAGGGTGAATAAAAGCTGTGCCACCTTTCTCACCAAAATGCAACTTAACAGCTACTTTTTCATCCTTTTTTATGAATCTCGCAAAACCCGCTTTCTCAAAAAGTATCCTTACCTTTTCAGGTAAACTTTCCTTATGCGACTCAGCTCTCATATGCATAAAATAAACTTTACTCAACACTAAATAATCAACCTCCTTAGTAAGCTCTGGCAAAATATACTGTAGAGGTAGCCTGTTCCTTACAATAGATACAACTTCCTCGTTTCTCTTTTTGTTCTAGAGGAATACAGCGAATAGTCGCTTTTGTTTCCTCTTTTATTTTTTCTTCACAGGAGGAACTGCCGCACCAAGCAGAAACAACAAATCCTTTTTTCTCCTTTATGGTTTTTTTGAAGAGCTCATAGTCTTCTAAGAAATGTGTATTATCCTCCCGGAATTTAATAGCCTGAGCATACATATTAGCTTGTATTTCCACCAATAAAGAAGCTATCTTCCCCTGTAAATTGTCCATGGGAACAAATTCTTTTTCACCTGTATCCCTTCTAACCAATACCACTTGATTATTTTTTATATCTTTAGGTCCGATTTCCAAACGCAAAGGAACGCCTTTCATTTCCCACTCATTATACTTCCAACCAGGAGAATAACCCTCCCGGTCATCTAACTCTACTCTAAAATCATCCTCTAGGGTAGCAAGTAATTCCCCTGCTTTTTGCCTGACCATCTCCTGTGTTTTTTTAGAAATAATAGGTATAATGATTACCTGCACAGGAGCTACTCTAGGAGGTAGCTTTAATCCTCGATCGTCACCATGAACCATAATAACAGCTCCTACCAGACGAGTAGAAGTACCCCAAGAAGTCTGCCAGACATATTTAAGCTGATCATCTTTGTCTAAAAATTGAATATCGAAAACTTTGGAAAAATGTTCTCCTAAGTTGTGAGAAGTTCCTGATTGCAAAGCTTTACCATCACTCATAAGAGCCTCAATAGAATAAGTTCTGAGGGCACCAGCGAATTTTTCCACATCTGTTTTGAGACCTTTTACAACCGGTATGGCCAGTTCTGTTTCTACAAAGTCTTGATAAACATCCAGCATTTGCAAGGTTTCTTTTTCGGCTTCTTCTTCATCAATATGAGCAGTATGTCCTTCCTGCCAAAGAAATTCAGAAGTTCTTAAAAAAGGCCGAGTAGTTTTCTCCCATCTCACCACATTGCACCACTGATTGATTAAAACCGGCAAATCACGCCAAGATTGAATCCACTTGCTATACATACTGCATACTACAGTTTCTGAAGTAGGGCGCACCACCAAACGTTCCGCTAATTTTTCTTTACCAGCATGAGTAACCCAAGCTACTTCCGGCGCAAATCCCTCCACGTGTTCAACTTCTTTTTGCAGTAAACTTTCCGGAATAAATAAAGGGAAATAAGCATTTTTATGTCCTGTTTTTTTAATACGCTTGTCCAATAATGCTTTCATATTTTCCCATAAGGTAAATCCATATGGTCTTATAACCATACATCCCTTTACCGGAGAATAGTCTACCAACTCAGTCTTTAAGATCAAATCCAAATACCATTGTGAATAGTTCTCAGACATGGAAGTGACCTCTCGCACAAATTCTTTAGTTTCTTTCGGCATATATATAATACTCCTCCTGCTTGTTATTACATTTTTCTATATCTACGATTTCTTTTCTCTTTCTCTTTCTCTTTTCTTTTAGCAGCTTTTTCTCGCATCACCCGGAAAAACTTGTTCTTCTTTTTAGGGCCCTCTCTTTTAGCAACTTTCTCTCTCATTCCCTGAAAAATAAAAAACCTCAGTCCCCAAGATATCAATATAAAAACAAGTAACAAAATCACATATCTTGCTACCCACGCAAGATTCATATCCTGCACTAGAGAGCGACCAGTAGGAAACAAATTCGCATAGCTTGCTACCCAGTCCATTATTTTCCCTCCTCCTGTAAAGAGATTTATCATTATCTTTTAAAGATTGCATCAACAGCTGTTTTACCAGTTTTCATCATAAATCCGGCTAACCCCTTTTTTTTAGAAAAGACTTTATCCAACGCATCTATCACTATATCTAACTCATCGTAAGTAACAGTAAGTGGTGGCTCAAGACGAATTACATTAGGATTATTCAGAGTATAAGCAGTAATAATATGATAATCATTTTGTAATGCTCCTGCTACCATGGCTCCTAAATATTCATGGGAAAGTTTGTTTATCATTCCAGCTGAAACCTTGTTAAATATCCCCTCAGATGAAGCAAACTCTATACCCAGCAATAGTCCCTTGCCGCGCACATCTTTAACAATCTCATGTTTTTCCTGTAGACCTTTAACTGCCTTTAATAGATAAGCCCCTTTTTGGCGAGCTTCTGCTGCTAGGTTCTCTTCTACTAAAACATTTATAGCGGCAATACCTGCTGCCATGGCCCAAGTGTTGCCTCCAAAAGTAGAGGTATGCAAAAGGCATTTATCCACACCCCCATAAGCTTTTTTCCAGTGTTTTTCATTAGTTACTAGGGCGCCGATAGGCATGATTCCTCCTCCTAGGGATTTAGCTAAACATAATACGTCTGGCACAGCTCCTTCTTCTTCATAAGTAAAATTAAATCCGGTGCGGCCAAACCCTGTCTGGATTTCATCCAGAATTAAAAGCGCTTGGTAAGAACTGCATAGTTCCCTAGCTTTACTCAGGTAACCTGCAGGCGGCAGAATAATACCTCCTTCTCCCTGAATAGGCTCAACAATAAAGGCAGCACAGTCACCAGTTGACAAAGCAGCTTCTAAAGCTGTGGTATCTCCGAAAGGAATAAAGGTGATATCGGGAATTAAAGGTTTAAAAGGTTTCTGATATTTTGATCTACCAGTTACAGAAAGAGCACCCAAAGTTTTACCATGGAAAGAATCTTCTGTAGCTATAATGCGTGTTTTACCAGTTGCTGCTCTAGCTAACTTTAATGCTCCTTCTACAGCTTCGGCGCCACTATTACAGAAAAAAGTATGTTTTAATCCTCCGGAGTTGATAGCAGCAATATTTTTGGCCAAAGCTCCAGCCAAAGGACTAATAGAAGCTTGCAACAAATTAGGCAATTCTTTCACCTGATCAATGGCTTCGATAATTGCAGGATGATTATGCCCTAAATTTAAAGAACCATAGCCCCCTAAAAAGTCTAGGTAAGATACTCCCTCAGAATCCCAGACTCTAGTCCCACTGGCTTTAATAAAGAGCTTGTCGAAATCTAAAAGAGACATAAGCATTGCCAACCCGGGATTAACATATTCTTTATAATTTCGGGCGGTAGTTTTTCTATTCAGCTGTAAAGCATCTTCCACCGTTAACAGTTTATTATTTGTAGACAATAAAATCTCCTCCTCTCCACTATTTCAACTCAAAACCCATAGCTCCGTCTCAAACTCCGTCCAACTTCCAACATCCCACATCTAACGCCCAAGTTAGCTTCCCACCATCAACCCGGGCAACCACAAGGGTTGCCCCTACTCAAAACTCAAACTCCGTCCAACCTCCAAAATAGCTTCCCACCATCTCAACCCAAAACTCAAAACTCCCGTCCAACTTCCAACCTCCAACTACTTTGGTTCAATAATAGAAACAGCGTAGTTTTCTGGTGTGAAAAGCTTTTGCAACCTTTCCTCTATCTCCTCTTTGCTGATACTTTTTAAAACTTTTAGATAGTCAAACATATTTATCTCCTGAAAATAACTTGCCAAATAATTATTAGCTACAAACTCCAATGAGTTGAAACTTCTTAAAAATTCTCCTGCCATTTTCTTTTGTTTTACTTCAAAATCTTTAAGGACAATTCCTTTTTTCTGCACCTCTTTTATGCCCTGCAGGATTTTTTGAAAAAGTGCTTCCGGATTACCAGTTTCGCCTCCGATAATTACGTGACCGTAATCTCTGTGTGCAGTGAAAGAAGCATCAAAGTTGTCATCAATAAGACCATCTTCATAGAGCTGGTTAAACAAAGGGGCCGAGGAACTAAAGATAATTTCTAAAATAATCTCCGTCATAATATCTTTACGCAAAAGATTTTCTCCCAAAAACCCAACTTGATTATCCTTAAAACCTAGATAAAAAACAGGTTGAGAAACTACCAACTGCTCTGTCGTCCTTTTTTGATTTATGCGTAAAGACTCCTCCGGGTAATAGCGTAATATCTTGTTCAGAGAAGTATAATTTCTATCAGTTATATTGGCTTCTACTTGATCTAAAATTTCTTCCGGATCAAAATCTCCTACAGCAAAAAAAGCCATATTGCTAGGATGGTAGAAAGTCTGATAACATTTCTGCAAAATATCTGCATCAATCTTGCGAATACTTTCTACAGTACCGGCAATATCTATTTTAACAGGATGTTTTTCATACAAACCATTTAGAAGATTAAAAAACAAACGCCAAGAAGGATTATCTTCATACATTCTTATTTCCTGTTCAATTATATCTTTTTCTCTTTCTATGCTTTCAGTCGTGAAGCAAGTTTCTTGTACAAAATTCAGCAAAAGAGAGAGGTTTTCTTTAAAATTATCTGTGCAAGAAAAAAGATAAGCCGTGTTTGTAAAATTAGTATAGGCGTTAGAGGATGCTCCTAAGCGTGAGAAATCGTCAGTAACACTTCCTTTTTCATGTTCAAAAAGCTTATGCTCCAGAAAATGAGCCACTCCATCTGGAACCTTAATACTTTCCGTTTCTCCTTGCAGAGAAAACTCCCTGTCAATAGAACCAAAATTTGTTGATATAACAGCATATTTCTTTTGAAATCCCTGCTTTGGTAAAACAAAAGCAGTAAACCCCGGTTCAATTTTTCTAAAGAAAACCTTTTCTTTTAAAACACTATCTTCTATTACACCAGCAACAGTCATTGTATGTATTGCCCTCCTTTTATTAACTCCTTAAAAAATAGATAGTATCAAGTTTAATTCGCTGAGCTACTCTGACCACATCTTCTTTGGTTACTCTAGCTAGTTTGTCGATAATTTCAGACTGGTCCATAATTTTGCCATTTATAATTCCCTCCATAATACTACCTACCAACTGAGAAGGACTATCTTCCTGTAACCTAGCTTGAGAAAGAAGGGCTGTACGAGTGTTAGCAAACTCCTGGTCTGAAATTTCTCCAGCAGAAACACTTTCCAATTGTTTCCTGATAATTTCTAGTGTTCTATCATAATTTTCTACCTCTATACCGGAACTGATTAGCATCAGTCCTTTTGTTCTTTCTAACCTAGAGAAAACGTAATAAGCAAGTCCGGCTTTTTCACGCACGTTCTGAAAAAGTTTTGAATGCGAGAAGCCGCCGAGGATACCATTATAGTAGGTTAGAGGAAAAATATCTTCTCCGTAAGGAATATTGGTACGATATCCTAAAGAAAGTTTCCCCTGATTAATAGCCATTTTTTCTTCTACTATTTTTTCTTCACCAACTTCTTTTACAACCTGGGGAGAAGGTAAAGTATATTTTTCGTCACTGGAAAAAGTAAATATTTCCTCAATTAAAGCTTGGATATCTGATGTTTTCACATCACCTACTACAAAAAAATCTACAGGTGCCCGGTGAATGAAGTTCTGATAGTAAGTAGATAAAGAAATAGTATCAATTTTTTCAATTTCTTCTGTATAACCATATTTATAGGTTCCATAAGGCTCATCTACACACATTATTTGCAAGCAACGCTCTACTGATAAAGCCATCTTGTCATTAATTAAACCTTTAATATGTTTTTTCAGTTGTTCTTTTTCCTGAGCTAGATAATTCTTCTTAAAAACATTATCTTCTAACAGAGGATTTTGCATAATATCTCTTAAAATTTCTAGACCCGCTTTTAAAACAGCTTCCCCCTTTGGAAGAAATTGCCTATCAATAATATCTAAGGCAAAAGAAATAATTTGTCGTTCACCTTTTTTTAAAACACCAGTGCCTATTTCTGCCCCAAATAAAGCTTCTAGGCTACTGGCTATTTCCAGAACGCTCGGATGTTTTTGGCTACCTCTGGTTAATATCATAGGCAGCAGCGCTGTAGGGGTAGCTAAATCTCTTTGTAATTGTTGATGTAAAAAAACTTGAACAAGAATAGTTTTAAACTTTTTTGTAGGAAAAACATATAAGTTAATCCCATCCATAATTTGACGATGAAAAAAATGTTGTGCCAAAGAGAACCCTCCTTAAATGTTGGGTAACATATCTCCCTTTTGGGAGAAGTCTGTCACCTTTCTACTCATACTCGTATACTCATATTTATATTCCATAAAAACAAACAACTTCCTGCTTTTAGGAACAACTAAATTATCTTATTTTTAGAATTTTAACTCTCTGATATTATTTTTTGTAGTAGAAAGTAAAGAAGCGGCAACGTACTATAAAGAAGTAATGTTGCTGCAGCTACAACTCCCGAATCATTAGTTAAAAATGCAACAGCCGAACCAGCAGTTATGCCAAGTAGCCCCCCCATAAAAAGCGGATATTCTTTTTGTAATTGCTTTAGGAGACCCAATGGTCTAAATAAAAGTATTGCTTGCACAAAAAGAAGACTCATAAAAACCCTACTCCAAAGAGAGTGACGCAAAAGTCGTAAATTCATAGAAGCTTTTCTTACAACTACATAATAAAGCTCTCCTATTCCCCCCTCTCTGACAGCGATAATAGTTCTTCCTAAGTGAGAAATTTCTCTACCTTCTACCGGCAAGTTAAGCCAGATAAAAAAGATAAACAAGAGAGCCCCTCCCAAAAGAAGGTAAAAGATAATTCTTTTACCTCTCTGCTGATAAAATATCTTTTTTAGAGCCATAAATCCTGCCGCTAGACCAGTAAGAATACCTCCAAAATTTGCCCCAAAAGAAGGTGAGGCTAATAAAAAAACAATAAATAAATAATATTACCTAAAGACCTTTTAACAGAGGGATAAAATTGTAGCAATCCTGTTATAGCAATGAGTGTAGAGCCAATTAATACACCCATAAATTCATTTCCAACTCCATAATAACGTGCTCCGACAACCGGATCATACCCAAGAAAAGAAAATTTAAGCAACTGACTGTTGTTAATTATCAAGTCCAAAACCAAACAGACAGAAGTTAGAAAAGCAATTAAAATTATATTCTTTTTGAAGTCAATTAAGAAAAATAGCAGATAACTAGTTATAAAAGCAGTACCAAAAGTTACTCCGATGGTAAGGGCTAAAGACCAAGGAGGAAAAAAAGAAAGTAATAAAAAAAATAGCGGCATTAGGAGCAGCGATAATATTAGTAACTGCAAAACTACAGTTTTTTTACTTTTAGTAAGAATAGCAAGCAATGCTGCTATTACAGTAAATATTTGCAAAAATATGAATACCTGTATTATCGGTGTTCTTTGTAAATAGATTCTATCTATCTGCAGTAGCTTTTTACCTAAAAAATCACCGGCTCCTAGAAAGGGCTGAGGGGAAATACTTTCCCCCAATAAATAATATGATTTTTCTAATCCTAAGAAACAAAGTATGGAAGGAGCAATATCTAAGTTAGTTATAATGCCATCTCTTCTAGTAGTTGCAGAGGTAAGTAGTCCTTTTTCTGTCTTCTCTCCTTGGTAAATAACAACAGGAGTTAACATTTTCCCTGTTCCTCGATCATGCCTAGGTGGAGATGGGGAAAAGAGAATAAAAAGTGTACCGTCAGTATTTAAATTAACAGCTATTTCTCCTAAAAAATCATTCAAATGCTCGAATTTAGAGCTTAATAATTCCTTGTAACGTTCCGGAGTCAGATTAAAAGAATATTCGTCCAAACGATAGAAATCGCCCCACTCTATTAAAATCACATGATTTTTTTTGAAGTATTTTTGAAATAAGAGAACGATTTTCTCCCTATTAAGTCGATGACCAAAAGGAAACTGAGTATCTTTTAGTAAAATATCACTGCTAACCAACCCCTCACCGGCTTTACCTGCAAAGTTTGTTAGCATAAGAGGAGCAAACCTCCGGGGTAAGTTAGTATCGGAGTTCCCTAAAATTGCTACTCTTTTATCTGCCTGAAAGAGTTTTTCTCCTAAGGCTCCCGGAACTACTTTATGGTTTTTTACTTTATTCCTATTAATAACTTCAGATAAGCCCAAAAAAACTACTGTTTCCTCTCCTTCAAGAAATGAGCCATAGCGCCGGTAATGGATATCTCTTACCAGCTCTTGTTGATATTTTTCCAGCAGATTAAATCCCAATGAAGCACTTCTTCCTCCTAAGGCTCTTGTGCCAGCTCCAAGAGTAGCATATGCATTTTCAGTATTAATAGCACCTCCTGTTCTAGTATTCATCAGTCCAAGAGAACCATATTCTACTAAGTGGTTTATATGCTCAAACTGGGATCCCTTTATTATTAAATCATTGAATGACAGTCGATCTACAGCCAACAAAACAACTCGCTTTTCAATTTCGCTCGCTTCTAAAATCGAAATATAAAAGTGGGTACTTAAAAGAAGTGCTGCTATTATAGAAATAGTAAGTTTTTTGACAAAAGACATTTTTTATCCTCGTTTATTTTAAAATTTCCCAACTACTCACCCTATGACCTATTACTCTGTCCTCAAAGTTTTCTCAAAGTTGCCTAAGCTGGTGTAGCAGATACCAAATTGAGCATTGATTTTATTAATCAAAAGGAGCGGAAAATCTTGAGGATAGCGGTACAATCTGTTTGACTGAGCGCAGCGAGGGAGTTATTGTACCGCCCGAAAGATTTGAGCACCGATACACATAAAAAATCCGGCGAAAGTGGTATTGCTGCAGTAGCTTAGCCAAGTGGTTAGGAAACCTCATTATAAATCTCTGCTGTTTTTAGCAGCATATCTGATAATAAAAACTTTTCTTTTATCCTGCTAACGCCCGCTTTGACAAAAGAGTCCTTTTTATTAATGTCCTCTAAAAGATCTATTACGCCTTCTGCTAGGGCCTGTGGATTTTTCGGAGGAACCAGAAGGCCATGTTTCCCGGAAGTAATAATTTCAGGAATACCCCCCACAGAAGTTGCCACTACCGGGACCCCGGAAGCTAAAGCCTCCAGTAAAACAATGCCCAACCCTTCTGTATGCGAAGGAAGAACAAAGACATCTAAAGAAGCAAAAAAGCTTGCTAAATTATCATAATATCCTAAAAGACAAACCTTCTTTCCCAACCCCATCTTACTTGATTTTAATAGCAACTTTTCTTTTAGGGGACCTTCTCCGGCAATAAAAATTCTTCCTTCTGGATATTTATTTAAGATAAGCGGTGTTGCCTCCAACAGGTCTTCTATACCTTTTTGAGCTGTCAACCTTAGAGCAGTACCAATAACAGGAAACTCTTCTTGACACAAAGTCGGGGCTGGTTCAGTTTTTTCATAATGATTTAAACAAATACCATTGTAAACGACCTCTACTTTGCTAGATGGCACTTTACTACGATTGACAAAATCTTTTTTCAGTTCTTGCGAAACAGTAATATATTTTGTTGTTATACGAGAAAAAATTTTTCTATATGATAGTAAAAAGTGGCAGTATTAATAAGCGTATTAGGATCTACTAAAAAATTATGTAAAGTAAGTATGATGGGTATATTAGTTCCCTCTGCTGCCAGCCTACCAAAGATATCTGCTTTATAGCCATGCAAGTGAAGAAGATTTATCCTGTTTTTTTTGATAAACATCCTTATTTCCCATATTTTTATAGGAAGAAAAATTTTTTTAAACTTAGAAAAAAAAGAAATTGGGTAAAAGTTTCCGCCAGCACTGGCAACTGCTTCTGAGAACAAGAAATCCCTAGGTGCCGCTACAAAAATATCATGCTTAAGGGAAAAAAAATTTACTAGTTCCAATAAATGTTTTTTCATTCCTCCAGTTGCTGACGGAATAATATATAAAATACGTATACTTAATCACATCCAGCTTGTTTTAGCTATAAGGCACTTTGTTTGACATTCTGCCCTTATGATGCTAATATAATACTTGTTGAAGCG
>CAZLTH010000037.1:0-11702 GCA_964562355.1 uncultured Syntrophomonadaceae bacterium
TCTGTCCGGCATTTAACTGACTCGCATACATTCTGCTCCAATAAAACAAAGTACGTTTTTCTATATTATATTCGTTTATCAATTGTATTTCTATGTTTATTTGCTCGCCTGTTTTGGTTTCAGCCCTCACATCCAAACGAGAACCTTTCTCTTGCACCGCCTTTTTAACAAGATTGGTATCAATTAAGGTTATGTCTGTAAGTATTTTATCTGGCGATAATTTAAACACCGCATTGAGAAAATTTAGTAAAATGTCTTTGTTTTCTATTCTACCAAACATCCAATGGAAGGCGAAGTCATTTTTAGGATCAATATACACTAAAACTAACCTCCTTGCTAAAGCGTAAATATATTATATCATCAGACTACTTCTATGTAAATGAAAAATTCCACATATTTTACCCATTATGAATCCTGTTTTTGTAACACTTACAAACCCGTGCAGGAAAAGGTAACATATACCAACCCAGAAAAAATTTGAAAGAGGTGATGTCATTATGCATGTTTTAGAAGAGATAGCCAAAGCCGGAGTAGCCATTTTAAAAAAGAATAAATCGTTAGCTGCACATTCAACAAGAGTATATATCATAACCCAAAGAGTATTAGAAATTGACTCAAAGCTAATAGATAACTTTGACCGGGAGGAAGTACTTCTGGCCGCTCTGTTACATGATCTAGGGAAAGCAACATGGTTAGACAACTATTTTACTGAACCGTTAGCATTACTCAAACCGGCTGATAAGTACGTTATGGACTGTCATCCCATAAGTGGTAAAAAAACCGCTATGAATTTAGGTGTACCGGAAACAGCCCAAGTTATGATTGAGCAACACTATGAACGACCAGAGGGAAGAGGGTATCCAAATAAAATAGCTGATCCTTTGCCGGTGTCGCTGTTAATCGCCGGAGTGGATGCTTATTGTGCTTGTTTGGAACCGAGACCTTATCGGTCAAAACCATTGCCGCTCAAAGTTGCTTTGCACGAAGCGGCTGAAAAAGGGCATAACGGTATGGTGAACCACTAGGGACGGTTCTTTTTGACACGGATACGGATACAGGGGCATAGTTATAACGGGGGAAGGTTGGATATTTAGCAGGAAGTTGTTTTTTATATTTTACTGGAGCTACAGCCCACTATAGACTTTCAGATGCCACACTGTTGGCTTTTTTATATGGTAGAAATCTGGCGTAACTTTCTAAAGAATATATCAGAGGGAGAAACAAAGTGTAGGAGTTTCCGCCTGCCAGCGATAGCCCCATTAGTAGTACATAACGGACACGGAAAAGGGATTGTGCCTCAGGAGTTTGAGGTGGGAAGTGAGAGAGCCTGCCCTGAGCGAAAGTCGAACGGGTTGGAGGTTGGAAATGAGAACAGGTACCAAAAGATTCCTTTCTAACTTCCAACGCTCAATTTCACACCACTTATCTTTAATTTTACACTTTTGCACCACACTTCTAATTTTCCCATCTCTCACTTCCTATTTTCTGTACACGCAATGCAGACCATGTGCTTAATTTTAAATATATTCTCATAGATATTAATCGTTTCCGTGAAGAAGAATTACGAAAATTGCCTAACTTAATTAAGATTGTTTTTCAATGGATAGAGCCAAAAATCCGGCCGAAGTAATGGAGCAGCTTTATAAAATAGAAAATATTTTGTCACGAGGCTTGCCGACAGAAAAGCAAGCTGAAATGGCGAAAATCTGTCAATTGATTTGGTAGTTAAAATAATTGGCGTGTCTTATGATGAGATAGAAAAAATAACTCCACTTCTTAGAAAAACAAGTTTTTCTAAGGAACGCCGGACCTTGTTCCATCACTCCTTTTTTTAGGCGCTTTATTTGGCGTTCACTTAGTCCTAAACACTTAGCAGCTTCACTGACGGTTACTTTAGCTTCTAGAGCCATAGAGATAACAGAGAACCTATGCAATTGTTTCTGTGACATGAGATACTTCACTCCGTTCTTCATGGTGACATTTTATCAGAATAGTTAACAGGGTGACATTATCACAGATTAACCACAAGGAAATAAAAAAATATTACTCGTTTATTGAAGATATGATATAATACCCTTGGAAACAAGTAAAGATAATCTCCAATCTCATAAAAAGGGGTTAGAACATGGTGAATATAGCTAGGTATATTGATCACACAATACTAAAGCCTGAAACCACAGAAGGTGAGATAATAAAATATTGCCAAGAAGCAAAAAAGTATGGTTTTTGTTCGGTTTGTGTGAATAGTGCCTATGTGCAGCTTGTTTCCAGAGAGTTAAAGGGAGAAGATGTAAAAGTAACAGTTGTTGTTGGCTTTCCGTTAGGGGCATGTACCACAGAAACCAAGGTCTGTGAAGCCAAAAGCTCCATATCAAAAGGTGCTGATGAAATAGACATGGTTATAAACATCGGTGCTCTTAAAGGAAATAAAAATGACTATGTTCTGGAAGATATCAAAGCGGTTGTATCTGCTGTGAGTGAGAAAGTGGTTGTTAAAGTTATTATCGAAACAGCTTTATTGACAGAGAAAGAGAAGGGGATAGCTTGTGAACTGGCAAAAAAGGCTGGTGCTGACTTTGTAAAAACATCAACTGGTTTCAGCATGGGGGGTGCTACGATAGAAGATGTTAAATTGATGAGAAGGATAGTTGGAAATGAGATGGGAGTTAAAGCCTCCGGCGGCATCAGAGATTATCAAACGGCTATGATGATGATTGAAGCCGGGGCATCTAGGCTTGGCTGTAGCGCATCGGTAAATATTATCCGAGGCAAGAAGAGTTAACTACTCAGCTTATGAAGCAAAGTACCCCTGAAAAGTTTTCTCACAGTTAGGAAAAAATCTATATGCGGTCACCCTATGGGAACCTTTGGCTGGGGATTGCCGGTGTTAATATTAGTTGGAGGGTCGACCGGTTTCCTGTATGACCTTATCAAAAGGAGTAGGTGATATGCTTTTATGATCATGGTGGACCTGATACTCAAAAAAAGAAACGGTGGTTCTTTAACTCAAGAGGAAATCGGCTTTTTTGTTCAGGGATACACTGTGGGAGCGATACCTGATTATCAGGCGTCAGCATTGCTTATGGCTATTTATTTTCAAAAGATGTCTAGGGATGAAACAGTATATTTGACAGAAGCGATGATGAAATCAGGAAAGGTAGTTGATTTTTCCCAAATAGAAGGGATAAAAGTTGACAAGCATAGTACGGGTGGTGTGGGCGATAAAACTACCATTGCCTTAGGCGCTATGGTGGCAGCCTGCGATGTCCCGGTTGCTAAAATGTCAGGTCGTGGATTAGGACATACAGGAGGAACTATCGATAAACTAGAAGCAATACCAGGATTTTCTGCTGACCTGTCCATTGAAGAATTTGCGCAGAATGTAAATGAGATAAAGTTAGCTGTAATGGGGCAAACAAGTGCTTTAGCCCCAGCAGATAAAAAAATATATGCACTCAGAGATGTTACCGGTACGGTTGATAATATTTCTCTGATTGCGGGAAGTATTATGTCTAAAAAACTTGCCGCCGGTGCAGATGCAATTTTGCTAGATGTAAAGACAGGGCATGGTGCTTTTATGAAAGACATAGATGCATCTTTTGAATTGGCACGTGAAATGGTTTCGATCGGCACCATGATGAACAGGAATACCGTGGCCCTAGTTACTGATATGGAGCAACCTCTAGGGCTTGCAATAGGGAACAGTCTAGAAGTTAAAGAGGCTATCGCTACTTTAAAAGGTCATGGGCCTGCTGATTTTACAGAACTTTGTGAGATATTAGCTGCTAACATGCTTTTATTGGCAGGAAAAGTTATGACGATTGAGGAAGGTAAGAAAAAAATACAGGAAGTTGTTCAGTCAGATGCAGCTTGGGAAGTGTTCAAAAAATTTATTTCTCAGCAAGGTGGAGATGTCAAATTTGTTGAAAATACAGAATTGCTACCTAAAGCGAAATATGTTTATGAATTAAGAGCAGCGAAGACAGGCTATATAAATCAGATCAAAGCTATGGATGTAGGGGTGGCAGCACTACGTTTGGGTGCAGGCAGGGAGACCAAGGAGAGTACAGTTGACCTAGCAGCAGGGATAGTTTTGAACAAAAAAGTTGGCGCTACGGTAGCGAAGCACGAAGTCTTGGCCTTTGTTCATTATAATGATCACTCCAAAAAAGATCTGGCTATAGAAAAATTGTTATACGCATTTGATATTACTGAGATAAAACCAAAAGAAAGACCTTTGATCCTAGGATTTGTTTCGGATAAAGGGATGGAAAGAGTATAGGGGATGGATTATTATAATAATCCTCGTAAACATATATTCCAAAACAATGCAGTATATTATGAGAAAAGTGGGGATATTGGTGGAAGCTACAAATGGTACGATAGAAGTTAAAAATGGGGAAGTGTTTGTTACTCCTCCCGTAGAAGGGGGGCTACTGCCGACTATTCACCCTGTCACAGGAATTGTGATTTATGTTAATGATACCCAGATAACTGTCCCGACTACGATAAAAGTTACCGATAAAATTGAAATCAAAGACAGTGAAGAGATCTACCAGCAGGGGGAGATTGGAATAAAGGTCAGCCCGGACAAGCTTTCTGCTAAAATTTCTATTCGCCCACAAGTGAATGTTTATTATTATGTAGTTGATTCCTTGCCAGCCACAGTGTTTTTACCCCAGGTAGGGCAACGTATGGACAGAAAATCAGTGGCTAGTCAGACAGCATTAAATACGTCCTTGGAAGAAAATAACATAAAGCATGGCTTGAAATATGAGGTGATTAAAAGTTTAATCGGCAAGTTAGCAGTGAGTGGTGAAGAGATAGCCAAAGGAAAACCACCTACATGGGGTAAAGATGCTCATATAGAGTTTTTTTACAAGCAGGAAAAAACCAAGGTAAAAATTGACGATGAAACCGGAGCCGCAGATTACTTAGATAAGGGAAGCGTTTTGGCAGTAGAGCCAGGTGATTTGTTAGCTAGGAAACACCCTGCACAAGCTGGCAAACCTGGGATAGCTGTAACAGGAGAACTCATACCTCCGCCGGAGCCAAAAGACATCATTCTTGTAGAGGATGCGAGTGTTTATATAAAGCATGACAAAATATTATCTCTTGTTGCTGGAAGACCTGTGAAACAAATGAACCCGGAATGGTGCAAAATTGAAGTTTTACCTTCATACGTGGTGGAGGGGGATGTTGGTCTTAGCACAGGGCACATGAAATTTCGCGGTGATCTTCAAATCAAAGGTTCAGTTGAGAGTGGGATGAACGTTGTCTCAGGTGGCTCAGTAAGAATACAGGGAGATGTGAATAATGCCACCGTTCGGGCGGTGGGATCGGTTTTTGTATTCAACAGTGTTATAAATAGTCATATAGTAACAGGGTCTGTAAGAACCTTTGTAGAACAGCTTTATCCTCTTGTGGAAAAAATAGAAAATGGTTTCAAAGTGATTTTAAATTCGTATTATCAGGTATTGAGAGCGAAGTCCATAGACAAAAGTAAGTTTGCAGCCTTTATGAAGCTGATAATAGAAAAAAAAATGCCCGATTTTTTAAGGATGATAAGTGAGTTTTGTCAATCATCGAAAACAACATTAAAAAAAGAAGATTTCCCACGTGACCTTATTGGTTCCATTAAGAATTTAGAAAAAAAGGCTTCCCTCTTTATAATGATTTCTTATCAGAGTCCCAAAAACGTACAAGAGGTTTTAGATGCAATTATTCTGTTTAGAAGCATTGCTTCCGCTGCTATTTCAGATGAGAATAGTGTGATCATAAAGTACTGTTTGAACTCTAAGATAGAAGCAAAAGGTGATGTTTTTATTACAGATAGGGGAGGCTACCATACTGAAATAATTTCTGGCAGGGATATAGAAGCGGCTGGTGTGATTCGTGGTGGTAGCTTGAAGGCGCAGGGCAATATAAAGTTAAGCCAAGTAGGTTCCGCTGCTGCTGTTAAAACGACAGTAACAGTAGGAGCAGAAAAAGAAATTTATGTTGAAAAGGCTTATGATAATACTATTTTCCAAGTGGGTGATCAGGTTCTCAAGTTGGACCATACTATACACAGGGCAAGAATTTTTCTGGATAAAGAAGAAAATAAGATTGTTATCAGTCAACGTTAGGGTTGGCATGAGATTGTGGAAAAGAGATAGTAAAAGTTGTTCCTTCACTCTCAGAGCTGACCACAGAGATATCCCCCCCCTGCGATTCCACCAGTTCCTTGACGATAGTCAAACCGATACCAGCTCCGCCAGTTTCACGTGAGCGCGAGGGATCACAACGATAAAATCTTTTAAAAATATAAGGCAGGTCTTTTTCTGCTATGCCAAAGCCGCTGTTATAAACAATTATCTGGGCATAGTTTTTTAGTTTGCTTTTTTTCTTGCTTAAATTAAGGGTTATTTTTCCCCCGGCAGGAGTATATTTAACAGCATTGGAAAGCAGATTGTGCAGAATTCTTTCTAGGGCTGCTTCGTTTATTTCCAGGATTATTTCTTCCGGCAGAAAGGTAACTTTTGAGGTCAGTTTTTTTTCCTGTAAAAGGGGTCGGTAGAGGTCATGAACTTTCTTTATAACGGCAGCAGGATTGATTTTTGTGGCTGTTAAGTTTTTAGCCCTGTTTTCTATTAGGGAGAGATCCTGCAGTGCTTTGACCAAGCTTTCCAGACGGTTGACTTCTTCCTGCAAGGCGACAATGTTTTCTTCTGTAGGGAGAAGAACTTTGTCTTTAAAAGCTTCAAGATAGCTTTTGAGAGTAGTTAGAGGGGTGCGTAGCTCGTGTGAGATATCAGCAGTTAAAGTGCGGCGTAGTTTCTCGTTTTCAGCCAGTTGTTGCGCCATGGCATTGAAAGACAAGGCTAGGCTACCTAGTTCATCATCAGAAGTTACTTCTACCTGTTGGCTGAGGTCTCCTTGGCGCAAGTTGCTTACTGCTTGGGTAATTTTTGAGAGTGGTTTGGTAAGGCTACGACTTAAAAAGAAGCTGGTAATCAAGGCTCCTAGGGCGGCGAGAAAAGCTATCCCGGCTATAGAACGACTGATAGTGCGACTGAAATCTAGGTCTTCAGCCGCAAAGATACCGTCCCTTCCTAGCAGGGTAAGTTCTAGTGTGCCAACTTTTTCTTCCTCTATAAGTATAGGATAGATAAATGTTTCTCCGTGCATTCTTAGCCTGTTTAGTAACGCTCGCCTAGTCCTTAAGAGGTTTCTTGACTCTGTGCGGCGCAGGATATTGGCAATTCTTTGCATGTCTTGCCTGCTGCTGTAAATCAACTTTCCCTGCGTATCTCTTAGCACAATAAGTGTTTCTGTGGATATCCCGATAGGGGCTAAAGTAGGGGCTATGCCACGCCAGCTATTGTGGGTGGCATAGTAACCGGTAACTGCATTAAGAATACGTAGGTTGTTTGACTCTTTAATTCCCTGGATATAACTTTGAAATTGGCGGTTCAAAGAACGATTGATGGCAATCCCTGATAGAAACAAAGTTAATAGGGTTAAAAGCAGGAAAGCCAGCAGGAGTTTTAACCCCAATGTTTTTTTTGGTTTTTTCAGCATTTAATCACCTTCAAAACGATATCCGACACCATAGACAGTATGAATACAGGGTGGTTTGGTGGGGTTAAGTGCCAGTTTTTGTCGTAAGTTTTTGATATGTACATCAATGGTGCGGTCAAAGACATCGTAATCATAGCCATGTATCAACTCTATGAGCAGTTCACGAGAATATATCCGTCCCGGGTTACGAGCCAGAAGGCTTAAAAGTTTATATTCTGTGGGCGTGAGTCGAACAGTCTGACTATTGTATTTTACTTGGTGACGCAGGGTATCAATAATCAGTTTTTCGCCGGAAAAATAAAGAATATCAGCCAGTTTTCCCTCGTCATTATTTACTCGTCGCAAAACAGCCTTGATGCGGGCTAATACTTCTGGTGGGCTGAATGGCTTGATAACGTAATCATCTGCTCCTAGTCCCAGCCCTTCAACTCGCTTTTCTGGCTGAACCTTGGCTGTTAACATGATGATGGGGACGGTTGATTCCTGGCGCAAACGACGGCAGACTTCTTCCCCTGAAACGATGGGAAGCATGAGATCGAGAAGAATCAAGTCCGGATTTTCCTGATGCGCCTTTTCCAGAGCTTCTTGACCATCTCTGGCGGTCAAGACTTTGAAGCCGTCTTTCTCCAAGTAAGCTTTTAACACTAGGATTATTTTTATCTCATCATCCACCACTAAAATTGTTTTTTGCTCCATCTGTATCACCCTGACCTTATTATAATTTTTTTTAGACAAATAAGCAATTTTAATTTTGGTCTTGTGTGTTTGATTTTGGTCTTTCTAAGGCAATCCCCCGGTTTAAACCGGGGGATTGCCTTAGACGAGTAAGTCAGTAAGTCAGTAAGGACGAAGCTGACGAAGATTGGTTTATTTTACCTACTGACCTACTGAGTCACTGATTTACTGACCCACTGACTTATGTTTTTAATAAGTAGTTTCTGTTACCGGGGTTTCGGAAAGGAAGGGGCAATTTCCCCTAGGAGAGTCTCCGCTTCCGTCTCTAAGTTTTTGTCGGATAAATCTTCTGATGCGTGCTCCTCTTCGTCTGGGGGTGAATTCTCCGCTCAGGATGCGTTCCTCTCGCTGTTCGGAAAAACTTGTGAATCTTTCTTTAGCTTGATTTGCTTGTTCTTCTGTAATAAGCTCCATTTCTACCTGCTGATCTATAATCCTCATCTGAACGGCTTCTTTTTCTGCAAATAAATCTGCCAGTTTTTGAGCCTGGGCGTCAGAGTAGGCAGCCAGAGCAGGTACAGCCAGCAGTGCTACCAGAAGCAGAGTTAAAACTCCTGCCAAATATTTACGGCGCATATGTCAACACCTCCTTTCCTTATGTATTGACGTAAGCTTACCCGAAAATTATGAAGGAATTGTGAAGAAAAAAATAAAAAAAGTTTGTGAAAAAAATATTTTAACACTAGACATTTCTTTTTATTTATGTTACAATATTCTCAAGCTAAAGATTATTTAAAAGAATGCAAGTAAAATAACGTATTCGAAGAGATAAAGTTTTGAAGCAGAATGTTTAAAATGCTATTATGAAAATAAACTTATTTTTTTTAAAAATAAGTAATAATTTCGGATGAAAATGGGAAAAATTTAGAATAAATAGATTTTAGAAAGGAGGCTGTAAAATGATTAGCACATTTATTGACGGCCTACAGGCCACACGAGAGCAACTTTTAAAGCAGTTTATGCTTTCCAAAGGTTATGAGCGAACAGAGCTTTTGACTCGCATAATGGACGTGGAAGAGCAGATCGAGGAAGAAAAGAATATGAAGTATGTCTCTTAAGTTAGTAAGTTAGTAAGTTAGTAAGTTAGTAGGTCAGTAAGTCAGTGGTTGGTAGTTATTACTTATCCAACTACTGGCTTATTTGGTTATCCACTTCTTCCGCCTCCCTTGTCTAACTCGTTAGAATCGCTGCACTCGCTTGGTAGGGACGCGTTCGAGATGCAATGAATGATACTTGCTGAGATTATTTTTATTGTGTCCTTAGTAGCTGTTTTTGTTGCGTCTATTTCTTTTCGTTATAAATATTTTTTTACGGGAAGAAAAATATTTGCCATAAGGGGCTTGTGTGTTGCCTTTAACAAGAAAGAAAAAGAGGGAGAGAGTTTAGTTCAGATAAATAGAGAAAAAATAGGGGATCAAAGTTTAGAAAATTCTGTAGATGATTGGTGCCGGGAACTTAAAAAAAATATCCACCTTCCCCGTAGTGATTTTTCTGGTCTTGCTTTGCTGAAACAAGTTGATATTTCCTTGGGGAAATTGCTTAACAAAAAGGGCAGCATACATTCTTTTTTTTGGTTTAATAGGGTAGGAGAGTCTCCTACTGATCGAGGTCCTTGCTTTTTCTCTTATGTAAGGCCTTGTCCGGCAATTGCTGTGGGAAAAGAGCTTGTTATTTCATGTCGGGATGGTGGTTGTGAAAACAGGTATGGTGAAGAGAATTTTTTCCTTTGCATACCCTTAAGATGGTCTGATAATCAGCAGGGGTTGCTAAGGATAGAAAGTCGGGAAAAATTAGAGCTGACTAGTATCGAACTAAGCCTTCTTACTTTATGGGGAGAAGTTATGGCAGTTTTATTACAGCAGGGCAAAGAACTTTCAGATGTCTGGAAACAGGCTGTTTCTGATCCTTTAACGGGTATTTATAACCGGCGTTATTTTGACAGTAGGTTACGTGATGTACATAGTCAAGCTGTAGCCATCAAAACCCCTTATTCTCTTTTATTTATTGATGTTGACGGCTTTAAAAAAGTAAATGATTCCCTAGGGCATGCAGAGGGAGATAAACTGTTGGCAGAAATTGCTATTGTCATTCAAGGTAATATTCGGGAAAAAGATATATTATCTCGCATCGGTGGCGAAGAATTTGCAGTAATTCTTCCTTACACTTCGCTTTATAATTCTTTCTTGGTAGCTGAAAAGCTTTGTGCTTATATTGAAAAGCATTTTATAAGGAAGGGTGGGACAAAAATTACCGTCAGCATAGGGGTGTCTTCTTTGAATGACTATGCAGTCTCTCCGGAGGATGTTCTTTCCGATGCAGATAGGGCTATGTTTACGGCTAAAAGAAAAGGACGGAATTGTGTAGTTAAATCTCAGTAATAAAAAATGTAAATATTCGATGAAAAAGAAAACCGCAAGGTTTTTTTCTTTTTTGCTAGATATTATTTGCTGACCAGCTATAGCTATAGTATAATAGCAAAGAACCAAAATATCTACATGTTGGTTAAATAACCGAGAGAGAAAGGACGATTTATAATGGTTAAACAAATAGCTGTTGCTGGTAAAGGTGGTACCGGTAAAACCACTTTTGCGGCCCTGTTGTTGCGCTATCTGATGAGAGAAAAAAAAGGAAAGGATCTTTTAGCAGTAGATGCTGATGCTAATGCTAATTTGAACGAAGCTTTGGGTCTAGAAATAGACAGTACTATCGGAGAAGTTTTGGAAAATGTTAAAAAGTCCGGGGCCGTTCCTGCCGGCATGAGCAAAGATGAGTACATAGAGTATAAAATGCAGCAATCATTGATAGAAACTGAAGCTATGGATTTGTTGGTCATGGGAAACCCCCAGGGACCTGGTTGTTATTGCTATCCCAATGACCTTTTACGTAAGGTCTTGATAGACCTACGAGGAAGTTATGATTATGTGATTATTGATAATGAAGCTGGTCTGGAGCATTTAAGCCGGCGTATTGTTCAGAATATTGATTATCTGGTAGTAACCAGTGATGCTACAGTGCGAGGCATTCGTTCTGCCGGGAGAGTTGTGGAAATAGTCCGTTCTGTCAAGCTGGATATTAAAGAAATGTTTTTAGTAGTTTCCAGAGTTGACCCGAGCAGCGATATGTCTGTTTTGGAAGAGGCTATTGCCAAAACAGGTCTGACATATACAGGAGTCATTCCTATTGATAAGCAGCTTATGGAATATGACCTGAAGGGTAAAGCACTGCTCGACTTGCCGTCAGATTCCCTAGCAGTACAGGCTGTAGCTAAGATTGCGGTGGGGCTTAAGTTGTGAGTAAGTGACTCAGAGGAGATGAGGTTAAGAGGTAAAAAGGCTAAAAGACTAAGAGAGGAACGAGGAGAAAAGGTTAAAAGGGGAACGAGGAGAAGAGGTTAAAAGGTTAAG
>CAZLTH010000038.1:0-11691 GCA_964562355.1 uncultured Syntrophomonadaceae bacterium
GCTAAAAATGGTTGTCCTTCTACCTTTTAAATACTACCAGCGCATCTGCCACTACTGGTTCCGAACCGTAAATAATCACCGGGTTTAAGTCTATTTCAGCTATTTCTGGATGTAATAAAGAAATAAAGCTAATCTTTTGCAGAATATTCGCAAGTGCTTTGATATTTACCTCCAGCAGGCCACGAAATTCTCCTAGAAGTTTTTTGGCTTTGATATCAAAAAGCATCTCTGTCGCTTCAGTTTCGCTTAACGGTGCTGCCCTAAAGGTAACATCTTTTAAAGCCTCAGCAAATATACCACCTAATCCGAAGAGGACACAGGGACCAAAGCCTGGATACCGGGTCATGCCAGCTATAAATTCTCTTTTGCCGGGCAACATTTTCGTTACCAGAACCGGCATCTCTTCACCTGCTGACTCTCGAATTTTACTGAAAGAGCGCCTTACATCATCCATGTTATTTTGTGATAGAAAAACCAATCCTTTTTCAGTCTTGTGCATAACCTCGGTAGAACAAGCCTTTAAGGCTACAGGAAAGCCTATTTCTGCCGCAGCTGCTTCTGCCTCGGCTAAAGTAAACACCAACCTATCTTCGCTAACAGGTATATCGTATGCTGCCAGCACTTTTTTTGATTGATATTCATCCAGAGATTTCTGTCCTTCTTTAACGGCTTTCTCAATAATCCTGCCAGTTTCTTGGGATTTTTCAGGTAGGCTGGGGGCCGTAATCCCTTTCCTTTCCCGTATTTTTTTATATTCTAGAAGAGCTAATAATCCCCGGGCTGCTTTTTCCGGAGCGTCAAAAACAGGCACATTGTTATCTTGGTAAGCCGCCGTATAGTTATCCTCCCTGTTAAAAAACGAGGAGATAAGTAAAGGTACGTTATACTTGCTCTGCCAAGAAACCGCCTCCTTGAGACCGTTATTTCCTTGACCAAGAATATCCTCTAAAGGAATATTACCCAACAACTCTCGTATATGAGGATATTTTTCTCGCATGAAACCAGTAGACATGGCACCGTGTATGATAAGGGCATCTGTTTCGCCGCTTTCCATAATCATCTCCGGGATAGTAGTGCTCAACCCCTTGATATCCATGTGAAAAGTAAGATCCACTGGATTACCACTGGAAGCATGTGCCGGAATATGCGCTCTAATTTTTTCCTGCAGTTCGGCAGAAAAAGTCGGCACTTCCATGCCCCCTGTATGTCCAATATCAGCCATAGATGTCCCTGGACCACCCGAGTTAGTCACAATGCCCAACCTGTTTCCCCTTAAAGGAGGCTGCGTGGCCAGCACCCAACCATGGCTATAAAGGTCTTCTATGGAGTGAACCCGAAGCACACCGGCCTGTTTCAAAATACCTTCATAAAGAAAATCAGGACCGGCGATGGCTCCTGTATGACTTTTCCCGGCACGTGCTCCTGCCGTTGAACCACCAGCATACTGGACAACTATTGGTTTGTGGGGAGTTATTTTTTGAGCCACTCGTAAAAATTTATGCCCATCTTTAAGACCTTCAATATACAGCGCGATAGCTTTTGTTTGTTCATCTTCGCCTAGATACTCCAAAGCATCTACAATATCTATATCCGTCTCATTGCCAACACTGATAGCCTTGCTGAAGCGTATCCCTTTTTTTCGTAAATAAGCAAACGTCTGGGTAACATAAGTGCCACTCTGGGAAGCCATACCTAAGCTGCCGGGAGCCATTTCATAAGGGAGAACCGTCAAATTGAGCTCTGACTGCGAATTTAGAATGCCCATACAATTTGGTCCAAGAAAGCGCAACCCATATTTGTCTGCTATCTCTCTTAACTGCTTCTCCAGTTCAGCACCCTTTATGCCTACTTCTTTAAAGCCTGCCGTAATAACAATGACTCTCTTTGTGCCTTTTTTACCAAAGTCTTCTAACAAACCTATGCTTTGTTCTGAGGGCACAATCAGCAAAGCCAAATCTGGCGTTTCAGGAATATCCAAAACGGAAGGGTAGGCTTTATGTCCAAGCACTTCTTTTTCCCTAGGATGAACAGGGAAAAACTTTCCTTTGTAACCGTCTTTCAAAATACTCAGAGCCTGCATAGTGCCCATTTTTAAAAAATTATTTCCTGCTCCCACTACAGCTATAGACTTCGGGTTCATCAACAGAGGTAAGGGATTATTTTTAATTTTCATCTCCTCCTATACTAGTATAAATCATAACCCAATATTTGTCGCTAAGCGTGAGTCAACGAGAATTAGCTACTGCAATACGGTTTAGGCGACTTGTTCTCCAACCTTAAACCGTGAACCTCGGAACTCTGAACCCGGACACTGCGAACCACTAAACTTTCAACCTGAATAGTTACAACTGCTACAGCAATACCTCTTTCGCTCAAATTACTCGCCAACTTCAAAATGAAGGCAAGCGGCGGATTCTTTTATAATATACTTTTAGCTCACTAAAAATATAAATAAGAGCTGCCCGGGTAAGAAACTCATCCCTAGTGACAGGAAGAGCGCCGGTAGCAAACTTGTCGTCTATTTTCTCCAAAGTTTTCTCAAAAAAGGAGTACGGCACAGGTTTGTTCTTTAAGGCTCTTTGCTGCATCTTGATTAAAATTCGTCCTATCTTGATAATCGGTTCGACTTGGGGGACAACTATTTCTATTTTAGCAGCCTGAGCAAATAAGCCTTCAATCCTGTCGGTCTGAGAAGCAAAAATTAAAAAAGCTTTGCGATAACTCTCCGAGGGAGTATCCTCCCGAAAGCGATAGCGTTGTTCTTCTTGCAAAAGCTTAGCTAATCTGCTCCCTTTTTCTATCATCCCTTTTAGTTTCGAAAGGCGAGGGTTAAGTTCCTCTCGATCATACTTAACTGCCCCCTTCATATCTTGCAACACAATAAATAAAAGTTCTCGTAACTCCTTGTCGGCAAAAAATAACAACTCTTCTACCTCTTTTTTGTGATACGGACTAAAGAGCATATTCAAAGAGATACCACTAACAGCTCCAATTAAAGCCAGCGCTAATTGATTGCTGGCATCAAGAAAAAAGTTCTCCGTGCAAAAAAGCATTGCGTTAAGAGCCGCAATGGTCATCAGCACAATATTGTCTTCCCAATGAAGCTTCAAGCATATTTGAATGCTTAAAAAAGTAGTTAAAACTACTACCAAAGGTGTTAGACCAAAGGTAAAAGCAAATACAGCCCCCATTAAAATTCCCAGAGTAACACTACCAATTCTTTTATAGCCCTGAGCAACAGAGGAGAAAAGAGATCTCTGCACAACAATAATAGCAATAATCCCAGCGAAAGAAACTCTTTCCAAGCCAACCTGCTGCGCAATAAAAACAGCCAAACCACTCGCAACCACTGTTTTTATTACTCTCCCACCTAGGTTCATCTCTACACTTCCATCCTTTCTCCCTTAAAGAACTTCTTTGGCTTCTTCCCACAATGCATCAAGCTCTTGCAAGGTAACCCCATCAAAGTTTTTACCACTTTTTCTCATTTCTTTTTCGATATAAGCAAAACGACGACAAAATTTGTCGTTCGTTTCTGCCAGTGCCATTTCCGGATCAACTTTTAAGAATCTGGCTACATTCACTAAGGCAAATAGAGCATCGCCCAATTCTTCCGTTATCTTTGCTAGTATGCCTTCTTGGCAAGCACTTCTCAGCTCTCGCAACTCTTCTGCCACTTTCCCCCAAGCACCTTCTACATCTGGCCAGTCAAAACCAACTTGGGCTGCCCGTACTTGAATCATATGCGCTCTACGCAAAGCTGTTTCCCCTTGCCCCTTATCAACCCCCGCTGAACAAAAAGATGACTCCATTTTCAACCCCCCCCTAGCCCCCCCCAACAAGTGGAGGGGGAACCTTTTATCTCTCTCATCCTCATTCCTCGGACTCAATCATTGGTGTCAAAGAGGAACCTTCTATCGTCCAACTTCCCACCTCCCACCTCTCACCTCCAACTTTAAAGGTTAGATATAAGAGGTTGGAGAATGAAATAAAGTACTATAGCATTCCACTAAACGAAAGGAGAAAAATCAATGTCTGATTATACTGTACTCGACTCCTCCCCACTTATAAACTATCTCTTTTACCCTCGTAAAGATTCCACGCCTGCTCCTCCGGGGGCTTTTGATCTTTTTGTTGCTGTCGAAAAAGATATTTCTGTCACTTGCCGCTTCTATGTCGGCAATAATGACTGGCCTTGGATACTATTCTTCCACGGCAACGGTGAGATAGTCAACGACTACGACCATATCTTCCCTTTTTATCACCGCCAAGGCATCAACCTAGTGGTAGCAGATTACCGCGGTTATGGTAGTAGTGAGGGGGTCCCTTCCTTTACTAACCTGATTGCTGATGCTCACTCTATTTTTAAAGCCGTCCAAGTAGAGCTACCCACCCGGGGTCTAAAAGATGAATTGTGGATCATGGGTCGGTCACTGGGCAGCATCTCCGCACTGGAATTAGCCAGTCATTACGCTGAATCTATCAAAGGTCTAATCATTGAAAGCGGCTTTATCAGCATAGTAAAGCTAATTAACCACTTGGGTCTACCAACAGCAGGGTTGCCTTTAGCTAGAATAGAAAAGGAGGCTCAAGCCAAAGCTGGTCAAATTTCTATCCCTACACTGCTGATACATGGAAGCAGCGACACCTTAGTGCCTTTTGGACAAGCCGAGGAACTGCTGCACTTTTTAGGCACACCACAAAAGCAACTGTTGACTATTTACGGCGGAGAACACAACAATGTTATGCTCGTTGAAATTGAAAAATATTTTACTGCTATCAAGAATTTTATCTATAAACCGAAAAGTTAGGCAGTAACATTTCTCGTCATCAAAACATCTGCCACCATTATTCCCTCTCCTGCCGGATAAACAAAAACAGGGTTTAAGTCCAGCTCTTGTACAATGGGGTTTTCCACGGCAAACTTAGAAACTTTAAGCAAAAGATCAACTATAGCTTCTATGTCGCAGGGTGGAGAACCCCGGTAACCTTGCAGAATCTTGTAACCTTTTATTTCTTGTACCATTTCCAGTGCATCCTGGCGAGTAAGTGGAGCTAACCGTAAAGAGACGTCTTCCAAAACCTCCACAAAAACTCCTCCTAAACCGAACATAATAACCGGACCTAAGGCCTTATCTCGCTTCATCCCCACAATTATTTCCTGCCCCGGCGGCAGCATTTTCTGTACCAGTACCCCGGCAATTTCTGCCTTTTTTTGGTGTTCTTCAGCCGCCATCAGAATCTCCTCGTAAGCCTGCACTGCTTCTGCTACAGAATTTATATCTAAACGTATCCCATCTGCTTCCGTCTTGTGTAGGATATCCGGTGACTGCACCTTGAGCACAACCGGAAACCCAAGACGATCTGCTGCTTCGCCTGCTTCAGCAGAATTTTTTGCCAGAAAACCGGCTGGCATTCTGATATCATAAGGTTTTAAAAGCTCCGCACCCAAATATTCCGGCAGGTTTTCTTTCCCATTAAAGCCGACAGGAACAATTCCCTTGCCTGGCAAAGTCAAATCTTCCTTAAAGTCCCGGGATTTTTCCAACCAAGAAAGATAGGAAGACAGAGCCCAAACAGCATAATTCATATCCCTAATCATAGGTATTCCCAAGCGACGTGCTTCTTCAATAACAGCATTGACATCTTCTTCATCACCTAGTGGCTGTCCCATTATAATCACGCTTTTATCTGTTTTATGGTAGCATTCTCGCAGCTTAGCCAGCGCCATCCAACAAAGAAGCGGCGAGATATGAAAAGAAACAATAACTGTATCTACACTGGGATCATCCAGCAAAACTTCCAAAGTGTTGCCAAATAACTCCGGCTCTTCCAATGATCTGCCCGTCAAATCCAACGGATTGGCACTGGTAGCATAACTGGGAAGCATTCCATCCAGTTTTTCTATGGTCGCCTTAGCCAAATCTATTACCTGTAATCCCCCTCGCCCACACTTATCAGCGATCATAACAGCTGCTCCTCCCGAGCAAGAAACAATAGCTACTCTTCTACCTTGGGGAGGCTTTGGCATCAATGAAACAAAGAGAAAAGCCATGAGCTGCTCAAAATCACCTGCCCGGGCAATCCCTGTTTGTTTAAAAAGAGCCGCATAGTTTTCCTCCTGTCCAACTAGAGCACCCGTATGAGAACTTGCTGCCCGGGAACCAGCATCAGTCGTGCCTACTTTTATTAGGACTACCGGTTTCCCCTTAGCTAGGGCGCGTCGGGCCAGCGGTAAAATATCCTCTTCTTCTTTAAGCCCTTCCAGATAACCGCAAATAAGACCGATCTCCTCGTCTTCCAACATATAAGAAAAGAAATCTGTGAAAGAAAGATCAGTCTGATTTCCTACACTAGCAAAATACCTGAAACCCACACCATTATAGGCTGCCAACTGATAGATAGCTATACCAAAAAAACCACTTTGCGAAATAATACCTAGGGTATTAGGCTTATACCCCGCTTCGAACATAGGCGGTGAAGCAAAAGTTGCCCAAAGATTGGCAGCATTATTAACCAACCCAACACAGTTGGGACCCATTATACGCATACCGGAAGAAACAGCAATCTCCTGCATCTCTTCCTGTATATTTTTCAATTCCGCATCACCTGTTTCAGCAAATCCAGCCGTGTAAATAATAACTCCTTTAACACCCTTAGCCGCACATTCTTTTAAAATTGCTAGCACATACTTAGCTGCTATAGCCAGAATAGCCAAATCTACCCTGCCCGGAACTTCTACTATCGAAGCATAACATTCCTTTTCCCCAATTTTATCATATCTGGGATTGACGCAATAAACTTCCCCCACAAACCCCTTATTTAGAAGCAACTCCAAAGTGATGCCTCCCAGTGTTTCCGGTCGAGGTGAAGCTCCAATAACAGCTACCGAAGATGCCTTAAAAAAACTGTCCAAACTCGTTCTTATATCTTTCACTTTTTTCCTCCTTGTGTAAAATTATTTTCCCTAAATCTAAGTATTCCCCATTAGAAAGCATTTTCCTTCCGTTAAAAAAACTTTCCTCTGGTAAATAAGATTAAGAGGCTAATAGGCTAATAGGCTAAGAGACCAAAAGACTCCCCTCTTTATCTCTTTATCTCTTCACCTTTTCGCCTCGTCTTTGGGCACCAAAAAAAGAACCCCCTCAAAGGGGAGCTCTTTTAAATAGCCCTTTTCATGGAAAAGTTGTAACTACTCAGGTCTATTGAGCTGTTTTTAAAATTTTCTCAAAGTTGCCTAAGCTGTTGCAGCATATACCGGAGTGAGCATTGATTTTATTAATCAGAAGGAGCGGAAAATCTTGAGGATAGCAGTACAATCTGTCTGACCGAGCTAAGCGAGGGAGTTATTGTACTGCCCGAAAGATTTGAGCACCGATACACACATAAAATCCAGCGAACAAGGTATTGCTGCAGCAGCTTAACTGAGTAGTTGCGAAAAGTTTCTAGAAAAGACCGCGTACTTTACCAGTTTCAGTGTCCACGTCTACCCGGCGATAAGCAGCATCAGAGGCAGTGCCAGGCATCAGGGTGATAGAGCCTGCTACTGGTACAACAAACCCAGCTCCACTGTAAGTAAGGATGTCTCTAATCTGAAGTCTCCAGCCCTTAGGAACACCTTTCAAGGTAGGATTATCGGTAAGACTCAGGTGCGTCTTGACCATGCAAACCCCTAATTTTTGAATTTCGGGATCTTTCTCCATCCGCACGGCTTTCTCTAGAGCTTCTGGGGTATAGTCCACACCATCGGCCCCATAAACTTCCGTAGCGATGAGATTAATACGCTCTCGCAGAGGAGTCTCCAGCTCATAAAGGAATTTAAAGTCGTTAGGCTCTTCACAAGCTTCAATAACAGCATCAGCAAATTCTAAAGCACCAGAGCCGCCCTTTTCCCAATGTTTGGATAAAGCAACACGTGCGCCAGCAGCTTCTGCCAAGCGACGTACAGCCTTAACCTCATTATCAGTGTCAGTATAGAAAGCATTGATGCAAACAACCGGGTTGATACCAGCCTTTTTAACTGTCTTGATATGATGAATAAGATTTTCGGTGCCTTTCTCTACCCACTCCACTTCTTCCTGGCTATAGGAAGGATCAAGCGGCTTGCCGGGAACAGGCATCGGAGCACCACCGTGCGCCTTGAGGGCACGAATGGTTGCTACAATTACAGCGCAATTAGGCTTCAACCCAGACATGCGGCATTTTAAATTCCAGAACTTCTCAAAGCCGATATCAGCAGCAAAACCTGATTCAGTAACCACATAGTCACCAAGCTTCAAGGCTACCCGATCAGCAATAATAGAGGACTGTCCTATAGCAATATTGGCAAAAGGTCCTGCATGCACAAAAACCGGTTGACCTTCCAGCGTTTGCATCAGGTTAGGATTAAGAGCTTCCACCATCCAAGCCGTCATAGCCCCATCTACTTCTAAATCTCCAGTAGTTACAGGATTGCCTTTTTTGTCATAAGCAACTACGATTTTACCCATCCGCTCACGCATATCTTTCAAATCTTTAGCCACAGCCAAGATAGCCATAACCTCAGAGGAAACAGCAATCGCAAAACCAGAACTCATCATGAACCCATCGGTTTTCCCACCCATGCCGATAATTATATTACGTAAAGACTGGGCGCAAAAGTCAATAATCCATTTCATTTCTACATTACGAGGATCAATATCTAAGCGTTTCAAGTTTCGCTTGGCCAAAAAGTTATCCCCACGGATAGATTCATGCTGCATACGAGAAGTAAGAGCCACCATAGCCAAATTATGAGCATTCATAATAGCATTAATGTCTCCCGTAAGTCCTAATGAAAAAGGAGTTAACGGTATACACTGAGACAATCCACCACCAGCAGCCGAACCTTTAATGTTCATGGTAGGACCACCGGATGGCTGACGAATAGTAGCAATAACATTTTTATTTCTCTTCCCTAAGCCCTGAACCAGCCCCATGGTAGAAGTAGATTTCCCCTCTCCCAAGGGAGTAGGAGTAACAGCTGTTACATCTATGTATTTGCCGTCAGGTCTGTCCTCCAACCTCTTTAAGACTTTGTTGAAGTCAACTTTAGCCACATGATGTCCATAGGGAAGAAGCTCCTCTTCTTTCAGACCCAGTTGATCTCTTAACTGGTAAACTGTCTTCATTTGCTCTTCCGCTTCTTCTGCAATCTCCCAATCAGCGTGTTTCGTGGGATCAAGAACCATTTTTTTGCCTCCTTTTAATTTTATATATGGTTCAACCACAAAAAGTTACTTTTCAAAAAATAGACTTTATTTATAGCCCCTATGCTTCATTGTTCTACTTTCTCTGAAAACACTTCTTGTTGATTTGGTCTTTTTGTAAGTTAACCATATATTTTTAAGAAGTGAAAAGCTTCAAATGCTTTTCACTTCTTAAAGTTACTAGTGCCAGAAATTTAATTTTTCAACATCGCTGAGATACCGCTAGATTCACGAGCACCAACAACAATCTGCCAATCAGGCAGAGCTTCTTCCAGTTCGCCTTTGATCTGGGCTACGTAGCCGGGAATAATAAGGTTACGATGATTCACCTTATCCGCAATTCCCGAACGTTTAATATAGGAAGAAATGGTATCAGCAGCAAACTTGCCTGTTGACCAAGCCGCTAGTACACAAAGTCCTTCTGTATCCTGAATGCACAGGTAGGACGGCACTTTGCTTGTCTCCATCTCCGAAGAAACAGCAAAATAAGTCAAGGCAAAGTTCGTAGTAACAATGACTGGTGCATCTGGATCAGGAGAGTTTATTTCATAGATATTTTCCTCTACCGTCATCGGACGACGTGGGTCAGTATAGATATTCAAGCGGGATACCAAGAGAGGCATCAAGGAATAACTATCCATATCACTAAGGACAATAACGCCCACATACTTAGCTACCATACCAGCAGCAAGCAAGTATTCTTGTGCCTTATCTCCCGTCATATCACAAGGAAAAGCTATGGATGGGAATCCAAGTGCTCTGAACCCTTTTTTCAAAGCACTACGCCTGATCAATGTCTGATCGCGCACCACTTCCGACAAACTCTTAGAGCCCGGATCCAACACTATTTCCTCTAGACCTGCAGCCCGTAGCTTGATCGCCATTGCTGCAACTTCTTCTACACTGCCTGCTTTAAGACCCAAGGGGGTCGGTTTCTCTTTAACCTTCGCCATGACTTTATCAATATTTTCTGCGGTTACCGGATAAAGCAAAGGTTTCTTCTCAGACCCATAAGCATCTAGGGCCGCAAAAAGAGCTTCCGTATCTTCTGAGATTAGAACAACTCCTAGATTTGGTGCTTCTGCTGCCACTTTTTCCACTAGAGCAACATATTTTGCCTTATCACCCGAAGTAAAACGTAAAGCCAATAAATCGGCTTTAAGATTTATCCCTACACGCTCAAATTGCAACTCTTCTATTTTCTTTATTTTAGCTGCTACCGCCTCATCTGACTCTGTATCAGAAATAAGCAGGGCCAAGCCGGGAGCGTGAAAAAAAGTTTTCTCGTGTCTGAACATAACCTCTTCTTCACCAAGACTTACAGCCTGTGAACCAGTGCCAACAGTAACCAACTTCATCGGAGGAGCTAGCATGTCTTCCAGCTCTTCCTTTACCTGTGGGTCGAGATAGGGGCAAGCGTCAGGCTTGACCTTGCCCGACGCTAATTTCATCGCAAACCCGAAGCAAGTTGGCATGCCGCATTCCTTGCAGTTTGTTCCCGGTAATTTCTTCTTGATATCAGTTCCTTTTACTGCCATAAGTTAACTCGCTCCTTTTTATTAAAACTCTCCTGACATTACCGGATGACCGACTTTCTCCAGAAACTCAGCCAGCCCATCAGCATCTTTAACATCTTCTTCTGTAGCTATCTTATCATACACCTCTGCCGGGATAACTTCCTTAAATCTTTCTTTTACATCTTTCGGCATCCATACCACACGCTTCAGCCCCCCATCACCTATAAGAAACTTGGGTGAACGCAGGTATTCCAAGCCCATACCCACATATCCTTCTGCCTGCTTACCACCGCTTAGTTCCCCAGCCATGGAAGAAAAAGGCATGCCAGCAACACTGTCACCCATAAATTCCCGGTGCAAAATCCCCACGCCATCAACTTCCGGGATATAGAAAGCAATCGACTCGAAGCAGCCACAGGAAGTATGTGGATTGTCAAAAAGACTATGCAGGCAGAAAGTATCGCTGGCACCCATCGACTTCTCTGCTACCACTTCATTAACAGCACTATAAACTATTTTTTCCGGATCCAAGAGTTCGCCTTTTTCGATAGCAAACTGTGGTCCATATGGATCAATCTTGGCAGCAGCCCGGCCATCAAACCAGCTTATAGCCCCACAAAGTGATACTCTCTCGGGTGTAACAACGCAAACATGAGTAGGAGCAAAACTCTGACAAAGAGTACAACCGTAAAACTCATCTACAGCCTCTTCAGTCAGCCCTTTTACCCGGTCATCACGTGTTCTGTAAACCGCCAAAGCAGTCTGTACAAATTCTTCTACTTTTTTAGGATCAGTAATAAAAGTAACTGCCACTTTTTCAATAATCGGCAGTTCTGAGGTATAAAGATAAATCAGAACCTTACCCATTTCTTCCCAAGTATCCAGACCGTTGGCAAAAGCATCCTTGCTTATCCTGAACCAGATATCATTTCTCTGGGCCATATGCA
>CAZLTH010000039.1:0-11655 GCA_964562355.1 uncultured Syntrophomonadaceae bacterium
TCAAAAAGGGTGATTTAGATATGCCCTCCAGTCTCATTTAAAGTGATTGGTAACAACAAGTTGCAATGGTTAAATCATTGTAAATTTTGTGTAAACTTTGTGTAAACTTATGCGAACCATTCAAGTTACAAAAAAATAAAAACAGCATAATAATAAGAGAGGCGAGGTTTCTGATAATCAGAAACCTCGCCTCTCTGTAAAGCTCTAAAAATTATTGACAGCACACTAACCCTAGCGGTAGCACACGAAAAAGCAACGCCACATCCTCCGCAGTTTTAATTCGCTCATTACTTTTTGATTATATATCTTTTCTTCCTGCGTGTTGCAAAAAACTAGCAATCCGCAATTATAGCACCCTGCAATTTTCAAACATATAATCAATTAACTTGTTGATATTGCAGCTCAAAAGAACTGTATATTTATCTCCTGCTCCGCAATACAGAAGGAGTTTATTGTTTCTCACAATACTACCAACAGGAAATACCACATTGGGCACATCCACTGGGTACTGCTCGTCGCCATCCAACTCGTAAGGCTTAGACGGAATGTAAATCGGATTTTTGGTTTTACATAAAACTTTTTTGGGGTTATCTAAATCCAAAACAGCTGCACCTACCGAATAAGACCTTTTAATTTCCCCTTTTAAACCATATGCCTTGCAAATATCTTCCTTAATGCACCCCACTGCGTGATATATGCACAACCATCCCCTCTCTGTATCTATCAGTGGAGTACCCGCACCTACTTTTTCTTTTTCATATAGGTACGTTCTTGCTTCTATAAGTAAGTTTTCATCCCTCTGTTGGTAAATCTTTTCCCAGCCTTCCCTGTACATCAAAGGATTTAACAGCTGATCTATCCCTCCTTCGAGAACCGCTAGGTAAATATTTGGATGGAACCTTAGGAGAACATATACCTTGTCACCATCAAAAACCGGTATGGCATTTCGGTTGTCAAAAGAATCTATAACCCCATGATAAGCGATGTTCACAAAATCTTCCGTAGAATATATGGCCGCCCTGTCTGCATTGCCAGCCTTGAAGGGCAGTTTTATTTTTCCGGTACCCACTAGGATATACCTTTGACCGTATTTTACTATCCGTACATCTTCTATTCCGTAGACAAAATCCTGATGGTCTGTGCCATCCCCCCGAATAACTACATCTTTGTATCTCTCAAAATGCACCCCGTCTTCACTGATTAGCGTCCATATTTCGGATATGTAGCTCTCCATATAGTATCTTTCTATTTTTAAGTCTTCGTCAAACCGTTTCTTCCTCTGGTAATTCTTTTGACACCGTGGAATAAGTATCACTTTTTGGGCAAAACACTCCACCCCGCCGTTAAAGACTGCCCCACTATACGCTTTCCCGTCTTCGTGCCAGGTAAGGCTCATATCTTCAGGGTTGACGATCGGGTTACCCTTATAAGAATCCAACTTAAATATACTTGCTCCTGACTCTATTTTGACAACCTCACCCTTGCCCAAACTTTCAACAAGTTGATCAAAACGAGAATTCAACTTTGTCCACCCCCCGTATATGGAATAGTTCTCTCGGAAACTCCAAACCCTTTGTTTACAGGCCCTCTGGCGAGGGCTTTTCTTGCTTGACTTTTTGGGTTTTCCTTTTTTCCCACTCTATTTTTAATTTGACCTCTGCTTATTAACTATTAATCAAATCCTTTACCGAGTCACGATAAACAATCTCTGCACCGATAACAATCCTTTTCCCCAGGTCTGTATTATTTTCAATCCTCCAAAGTATTTGTTTTACAGCTTTCTTGGCCATTTCTTCGATATAAATACGTATAGTCGTAATATTGGGTTGGATCATTCTACTATACTCTACATCATCAAATCCAACTAAGGAAACCTCATCTGGCACATTATATCCCTCGCTAGCAAGTTTTCTCCCTAACAAATAAGCCGCTTTATCACAGTTACAAACATAAGCAGTAGCAATTTTTTCTGGCAATTGGATATCAATATAATTCCCTTTATCATCTCTTTCTTTAATCAAGTAGGATTCCTGGTATTTTATCTTGTGTTCCAACAGAGCTTTTTGGTATCCAAAAAAACGATCTTGTATACTGCTGTACAAGTTCAAATTACCACAAAACCCAATATTTTTGTGTCCCTTTTCTATCAAATGACTCGTGATAACATAACTAGCATGGAAGTTGTCCGTCACAATGTAATCAAGATTAATATTTCTATAGTAAAAATCAATTAAAACTATCGGCAGGTTAAGTTTTCTTAAATAAGACAAATACTGGTACGATATTTGTCCTAATATTATCAGTCCATCTACTTTTTGTTCAGCACACATAAGCGGTATTTTCTTTTTTTGCTCATCTTCTTCTGTTAGTATCGTTAATATCGTATTATACTGCTTTGCCACAGCATTCATTTCGATATAATAATATATTTTTGTATAAAAGTACTCGTTTTTAGTAAAGAAAACATCTGAAATAATCACACCCATATTCCCAGTACGATTTGTTTTTAGTGCCTTTGCCATTGAATTGAATTTATAATCCATTTCTATAGCAACATCAAGTATTTTTTTCTTTAGCTCAAGCCCTACGCCAGGTTTATTATTAATAGCTTTAGAAACCGTCACTTTACTAATACCTAAAATATCCGCTATATCTTGCATTGTTGCCTTTTTATTAACCAAATCCTCATCTCCTCTTCCGTAGCCATATTAACATAGAACAATTTTATTCTAAAATAAAATGCAACTGTTCAGATCACCTTAAATAACTCTGACAATCTGTAACTATTTCGCTTATATTTTTAGCAACTGGCACTATACATTCCTGCTTTATCCTTGAAAGCAGATGCGGTTACAACTAGCCGTAAAAGCTTTTATCCCGCTAGGCCAACGCCGTCACCGCTAGCCAGCAAAGCAGGGTTAAAGATGTAGCGCAGATCTCCCATCTCACGTTCAATACTGGTCACATGGTTATGCCTTTATATTTGCTTACCTGTATAGGTCCCACTAGCTTCTTATTCTTCTGATACTCCCCATACCTCTAAGAAATGGGCGTAGAAATCCGTATCGCTTACAGTAGCCCCGCACACGCCTACCATGGCACTAGCAAAAGCTTGGGCACGATCGAGGGTGACCTTGATAGGCCACTCGTTGAGCAGACCGAGCAGGATTATGCTGACAAAGGCATCGCCGGCACCCACCGTGTCTACTATTTGCTTGGTCGGCTCCGGGGACACGCTGAGCGATACATCAGGGGCAAGCAGTTGGGCTCCCTGTTCCCCGCAGGTCAAGATCAGACCCGAAAGATCATAGCGCTGGCGTAGGGCGATGCCCGCCTGGAAACTACCGTCATCATTCGGAGCCAACAAGGTCAACTCCTGTTCGTTGAGTTTGACCCAGGTGGCTCCCTGGATCATTTCGAGCACCGCCTGCTGCTGCCACCAGGGGGTGCGCAGGTTAACGTCTAGGAATCGCGGCGCTAGCACCCTGGCAATCAGATCCTGGAAGGCTTGGCGTGTAACTTTGCCACGCAATGCTAAGCTACCATGGTAAATGAGTGCGGCGTCTTCCAACGGCGGAAGGGTGCTGGCTTCGATGAAATCGTAGGCGCAACCATCGACAATGTCATAGTACGGTTCTCCATTTTCGAAACACACCTCCACAGTGCCGGTGGGATTGATGGAGTCGAGCTGTAGCCCTGCAGTGTCCATACCCCAGTCGAAGATGGTGTCGCAGATGCGCCGGCCCAAGGGGTCGTCCCCCACCCGAGAGATAAACAGAGGTGCCTGCCTGAAGGCCTGAAGGTGCCAAGCCACGTTGAAAGGGGCACCGCCCAGCACCATGCTACCGTCGGGGAAGCAGTCGAACAGCACTTCCCCGAAGATGATGGGACGCTTCGGATGTTCAGCTATCATGGTGATGACTCCTTTCCAATCTGGCACTACTGTTTCTCGCAAAGTGCGCCAAGATATTGAGATTGCACAACAAAAATACTTATCTACCTGATAACTTCACCTGTTTTTACATCAAAAAAATGACCTTCTTTCGCCTGCAAGGCTAAAGTAATACTATCATTAACTTGTGGTGCTACCTTTAATTGTAATCTTGCTATTAACTCCTGTTTGGCCATATTAAAGTAAACATAGTATTCCGAACCCATGTTCTCTGCCAATCCCACTACCGCATGGATAGTATTAATGCCTGTATCTGTTTCCGCCATAGTAATGTGTTCCGGCCTGATGCCAAAAATTATTTCTTTGTCGTTATAACCCTTTTCTGTGAGGACTTTAGCTTGTGCCGCTTCCAGCTCTACCTTTAACCCAGGTTCTACCAAGAAATAGAAGCAGCCACCTTCTTTTCTTATTTTACCACTAATAAAGTTCATCGCTGGCGCACCAATAAAACCAGCCACGAACCGGTTGGCTGGCTGCTGGTAAACTTCTTCCGGCGTAGCCACCTGTTGTATCTCTGCATCTTCCATGACCACTATCCTGTCTCCCATGGTCATGGCTTCCGTCTGATCATGCGTAACATAAATCATCGTTACTCCCAGTTTCTTCTGTAACCTGCTTATTTCTGCCCTCATCTGCACCCGCAGCTTGGCATCCAGATTTGACAGAGGCTCGTCCATCAAAAAAAGTTGCGGGTCTCTTACGATGGCTCTTCCTAAAGCCACTCTTTGCCGTTGTCCCCCTGATAGCTGGCTAGGTTTCCTCTTTAACAAATCTTGTAACCCCAGTATTTTCGCTGCCTTTTGAATTCTCTCCTCTATCTCTGGTTTCCTAAACTTCCTCATTTTCAGACCAAAAGCTAAATTATTATAAACATTCATATGCGGATATAAGGCATAATTTTGAAAAACCATGGCAATGCCCCTGTCTTTAGGCGCTACATCATTTACCAGCTTTTCTTCCATAAACAGCTGTCCTGCACTTATTTCTTCCAAGCCGGCTATCATTCTCAGAATAGTAGACTTACCACAGCCTGAGGGACCTACCAACACTACGAATTCTCCTTTTTCAATTTCTAAATTAATATTCTTGGCTGCCTCGACCTCGCCATATTGCTTGTGAATATTTTCAAGCACTACTGCTGGCATTTTTAACTCCTCCTAACAAAACTTTATATCTTCCTTATTAAGTTCAGCCACCCCGATAACACTATCTGCACCAGCGTAATAAATTAGTATTTTATCATCTATTTCCGCATGCCCGCATGCAAATACTACATTAGGCACATATCCGTTTGTTTCCCAATCAAGTTCTGGTTCTAAAACAGGCTGCTCCTGCCTGGCAATAATTTTTGATGGATTATTTAAATCCAGCAACGCTGCTCCTAAAGAATAATGATTTTTATGATTTGCTCCATGATATATTAATAGCCACCCATCATTCGTTTTAATTGGAGGTGCAGCAATACCTATTCTTTTGTTTTCCCAATTCGAGTTAAGAGTTGGTTTTAAAACTATTGTATGCCCATCCCATATTTTCAAATCGTCTGAGTAAGCGAGCCAAATATCTGTTTTTCTTCTGTGAAACATTACATATTTACCGCCAATTTTTTCAGGAAACAAAGATGCATTTTTATTCGTTTCGTCAAGAACTACGCCATGTCTCTTCCAATCTACAAGGTTTTTAGATGAAGCGAGGCAAATTTTAAAATCTCCACGAAATCTTCCACCGTATCCTGTATACATCATGTAGAAAGTATCTTCAATTTTAACTATCCTGGGATCTTCTGGTCCTCTTAATTCTTGTTCGACATCGTTTGATAAAATTGGTTGCTCCATTCTGTTGAAATGAATGCCATCTTTACTTACCGCATAACCCAGATTATTAATAAAGTCACCCTCTTTATTATTAGACGCTATATCAGTAGCCCTATAAATCATATGTACTAATCCATTATCAAATATCGTAGCACAATTAAAAACTGCTGCTGCTTCCCATACATTTTCCTTTTTAGGTAGTAATATTGGTTTATCTGAAAGTCGTTTTAATTTTATCATGCTTTCTATTCCCCTTCTGTGTAAAATAAATTTTAATCTGAGAAGATTTCTTAAGTGTAGATCATACTGACCTAGACCAAAAACTAGCATTTGTCGACAAGCGTAGTAATGGAAATTAGTTGCCTTTAGCAGTATCAGTATAATTTCCAAACATCCATCTTATTTATTATTACTTGTGCATTACTTGCAAAAAAATCAATGCAAAGTTCTTTTGATTTTAGGAAAATAAATCCCGACATAACATACTCACCATCGTTAATAAATACTTCTAATATAGAAGCATCTATAAAAATATGCAATAATAGTAGCTTTTCTTCAGACGATTCAATTTTACATTTACTTAAATCAACTCTCGCTTTTTTTTGTTTAGGAAACGTGTCTTTTCCCACTGTTATAAAACTTCTGTCCAATATAACTTCACTGTGATTTACATCATATTTTATTATAATTTTTCCACTTGCTTCATTAGCGCAACGCAAATTCAACCCGAACTCTTTGGCCTCACATTTTTTTAAATCAAACTCAATTATTATTTCTAAAGAATTACCACAAATGAGAGGTGCATTTTTTATTCCTTTTTTTACAACTAAGTTCTTAAAATGTTTGCCTTCCCTCCTTAAAGATTTAATCTCGGAGATAGGCTTTATAGTAATTTTTCCTTTTGATGAATATCCTAAAATTCGAGGTAGTGTCATAGACCCAACCCAATTGATATCTACTGGTGCATTTATTGGCATCATAAGCCATCCTATTAGTATTCTTCTTCCTATATCATCAATAGTAGTTTGAGGTGCATAGAAGTCTACTCCATAATCCAGCCTGGAAAAAGTACCATGTTTAAATTCTGCAGTATTGTAGTTTAAGTGGCCTAAGAAGTAACCAGATATGTTAGGATTGTTCGTGTCGCCTATTCCCTGCTGCGAAACAATTAACATTTCTTTTTCTCCAAGTTCAAAAAAATCAGGGCACTCCCACATATAAGCATTCATATCTGTGCTTTCTGATACTACGCCAATGTATTTCCAGTTGTGCAAGTCAACTGAATCATATAAAACTACCTTGCCTATATTATTTTTTTTGGTTCCTAAAATCATATACCACTTCCCGTTTTTAATCCAAACTTTTGGATCTCTAAAATGATTATTCTGCCCAGAATCAGGAGCATGCTTAATAAGAGGGTTATTTTCATGTTTTCTGAAATTTATGCTGTCCTCACTAATTGCTAAACATTGAGTTTGTAGTATTTCACCAGCTACAGTATTCATTTCTTCCGCACCTATGCACTTGTTAGCCGTGTAAAAAGCATAAATCTTACCGTCTTTTTCTATAGCACTACCTGAAAAACAACCATCAATATCATAGAATTCACTTGGAGCCAACGCCACAGGTAGATGCTCCCAATGCAAAAGATTTTTGCTTTTCACATGACCCCAATGAATTGATCCCCAACTAGGTTTGAACGGGTTATGTTGATAAAATAGATGATATTCACCTCTGTAATATATAAATCCATTTGGATCGTTTAGCCAATTTATAGGAGCACAAGCATGAAATTTAGGTTTAAATCGATCTTTCCTGCTATTTTTTATCATTTTTAAAATTGTATCATTAGCTATTTTGACTTTTTCTTGATGTTTGTTACGTAGCATAGGTTACTCTCCCCCGCTATTTACTTATTTTATTTAGTCATGCCAAGATTAATACTTTTCTCATCACCCTTTCACTCCCGATAATACAATTTTTTTAAAGAAAATTTTTAGTCGAATTTCACATCGTTTTTTTCAACAGTAGCAACTCCAATGTGAGTATCAGCTCCACCATAATACACATAATATTTATTATTTACCTCTACTGCACCACAACTAAACACCACGTTTGGCACAAGACCTTCTTTTTCCCAAATATGTTCAGGCTCAAGTATTGGTTCTGCTAATCTCGCTACCACTTTTGACGGATCTTCTAGACCAAGAAGTGCTGCTCCCAGCCTGTAAACGTGATTTTCATCTACTGCATGATATATAAGTAACCAACCATCTTCTCTTTTTATAGGCGGTCCTGTAATACCAATTTTTTTTGCTTCCCAAGTTTTTTCAATGGGAGACATAATTATTTTGTGATCAGTCCATTCCTTGAAATCTTCAGAATACGCAATCCAAATATCAGGTGCTCTTCTATGTAACATCACATATTTACCATTAATCTTTTCTGGGAACAAAGCTGCGTCTTTATTAGGTTCGTCAAGCATTACTTCATGCCCTTCCCATGTTAACAAATCTTTCGACTGCACCATAGAAATCCTGAAATCATCCCAATCTCTACCGCCAAATCCTGTATATAACATATAATAGATGTCCTTTATTTTAGTTATTCTCGGGTCTTCAATACCCCATTCTTCTTGCTTTGTTTTACCGGTTATTAAGGGTTTTTCTAGTCTTGTAAAGTCAATTCCATTTGTACTCGTAGCGTATCCTATAGTAGATACAAACTTATTTTTCTCTTCCGGTTTGGCAGTGTCCATCTGGAAAACACTATCGGATGCTCTGTAAAACATATGGAATACCCCATTCTCATAATGAACCGCACAATTGAATACCGCCTTGCTTTCCCATTTATTATTTTCTATCGGCGATAATATTGGTTTATCAGAAACTCTTTTCAGTTTAAACATTATACCTCATTCCTTTCACATATTTCGTATATTATTTTATCTTTTTTTGCATATTCTCGCCTTATTTTAGTACAAACTTCATACCTTCTTTAAAGTTCTTACTATAGAACAAGAATAGAATAATTATGGGAAATGTTAGTAATACGGCTGCTGCGTACAACGGTCCTGCACGACCAGAGTACGGACCAAATAATGACGATACCAACACATTCAGTGTAAATAATCTTTCTTCTGCTACAATTATCATATCCCAAAGAAGCTCACCCCAGCGTGCTGTAAATAAAAATAGAAATAGTATTGTTGTAATTGGTTTTGCCAGAGGGAAAACTATTTTAAATGCAATTTGATATTCTGTCGCACCGTCAATCCGGGCAGCTTCAATCATCTCATTTGGAATTCCTTTGAAAAAACTCACATACATGAATATAGCCCAGACACTTACCGAAGTAGGTATAATCATGCCAAAATAAGTATTATCAATATTGAAAAATCTGGCAACCATGAAGATCGGCACAAGTAATATTATTCCAGGGAAAAACATATGAAACAATATAAAGTTATTTATAAATTTACTCCCCTTAAATTTTAATTTTGCTATTGCATATGCGACTAACAAAGCAGATACTACCATTAAAGATGCTGCTACAAAAGATACAAAGAAACTGTTAAATGTTGCTCTCATCCACGGCCTGTATATTCCTGTTCCACCTCCTGTAAATATCCATTCAAAAGATTTCAGCGTTAATTGAGTCGGAATTATTCGTCTTTCCACCTCAGGCCATGGCGCAAAAGCTTGCATCAGCATATAAAAGTAAGGAAAAATGAATAATAGTAGCAATGAAGTGGCTAAAATAATTAGCAATGCTTGTTGCCATTTCTTTTTTCTAATGTTTTTACCAGTCATATCTTGCACCCCATTTTTCTAGTAAAATTTTCACTGAATATACTGTGCTAAAGGTAACGACAGCAGCTATTATTGCTACCGCTGAAGCATATCCTGCCTCTAATCTAACAAACGCTTGATGAAAAATCTCTAATTGCCAAGTCATAGTGGCACCGCCAGGCCCACCACCTGTTAATTGAAAAGGCTCCGTAAATATGCCAAAAGATAACCCAACCGCTAAAATTACTACCGTAAATGATGCCGGATAAATCAACGGTAAAGTAATGTGAAAAAATTTACTAAATCCTTCACACCCATCTATTTTCGCAGCATCATGGACATCATCACCAATATTTTCTAACCCCGATAAAAGTAATAATGAGTAATACCCTGTCATTTTCCATATAATCATAAGCGAAATAACCAACGTGGCAAGCAGGGGATTGCGCAACCAGTGTATAGTTATATCAAAGGTATCCCGAACCCAAATACTTATGGGACTGCTAAAAGCAACAATACCTCTTACCACTACCGCCATGGCAACACCTGATGAGAGATAAGCTGTAAAAAAACCTACAGAAAAAATTGGTTTTAGTTTGTCTGGAAGATTGTGTAGTATCAGTGCTATTGTTAATGAACAAATAAAAACTATAACAACAATAATTCCCATGAACCTGAAAGTACCAATGAAGGCATTTCTTACTCTACGACAAAAAATTGCATCAATATAATTCGAAAATCCAACAAAATTATGTTCTGGTGCAATCAAGTTCCAATCAGTAGAAGATAACCAGAGTGCCCATATTAGTGGAATTAAAAAGAAAATCACCAGAAAGATGAGATAGGGGCTGGCAAATAGCCAGCCCATTATGTTTTTATATCTCATCTTTCCTCCTCCAATATCTCTTCTATAGCTAACTTCATAGCTTCCCAGGCCTCTTCTGGACTTAACTCACCCATCATCATAGGAATTTGACCATAGTCTCCCATTGCTATTTGAATATCTACCATTCTAGGGTGAGCCATCGCGGGAATTCCATATGGAATTGCTGCCGCATATCTCTTAAGAGCTGGATTCTGCTCAAAAAATCCAACGAATTCTTCCTTTGTTCCTGCATCATCTCTGGCGGGAGGCATTTTAGTAGTTTCCATCCATCTTAGATCTCCACAACCCTCTGCAAATACCCAATATATAAATGTAAACGCCGCATCTATTTCTTCTTCTGATGCATGTGCATAAATTGAAATACCCTTTGTATCTGCAAATGTTTTTGGTTCCATTCCTTCTCTAGGAGCAGGAGGCAACGCAAAATCCCAATGTTCCCCAAATACTAATTCTGGGAATTCCTCCTGAAGAGGACCAATTCCCCAAGGGCCAAAACCACTAGTTAGCGCCAACCCTGTTTGAACAGGATCTATAGCACCCATTACCAAGCCAGCTTCTATAGTACTTAGAGTATAAAAGTGAGTTAAGACTTCTATCGCAGCTTGATCATTTGCGACCAACTCTCCACCAACAATAAAAGGTGCGCCTTGTGATGCGTGATTATAATACTTGAGAAAGTCGAACCACCGATCCCACCAATTGGGACTTAAGAAATTCGTCGCATAAACAAACTCGGTTTCAAGATCATCTCTTTCTGCTAGCACTCTAGCTACTTGATATATTTCTTCATAAGTAGCAGGTATTTCATCAAATCCTAATTCTTCTAAAATGTCTATTCTCCATATATTCAGCATTGAATTTGAATACAAGGGTAATACGTATTGATGTCCGCCAGCAAACTCCCAACCTTTTATTGTCTTTGCCATGTTTCTCATGGCAACAAGATCGCGGAATTTTTCGTGTTCAGCTAAATTAATTATAGCAGCATCTCCTGCAAGCTGAGCAGCAAAACCTCTGGAAATATTCTCAGAGAGTGTTGGAGCTGCATCTAAAATTAATGCATTCAATATCCCTGCTTCTGAACTTGGCATTTCTGGCATTTGTCCAACTTCAACATATATTTTATCTTGCGCTTCGTTAAAATCTTCTCCTAATCTACCCCAGAGAGCAAATTGAGCCGCATCTGGTGCTGCCCAAAATACTATATTAACT
>CAZLTH010000040.1:0-11279 GCA_964562355.1 uncultured Syntrophomonadaceae bacterium
GCAAAATTTTTACTTCTTGACAAAAAAAACGTCTTGTGGTAGTATTATAAATTGCTTAGTAGTCTCCAGCTCGCTTGTATTTATGCATAAAGAATGCGATTAAAGTTAATATTGGCATATAACAGGAATCTTTTTTTATTTCACATAAAAATCTCAGGTAAAATATTAAGGGGAGTGAATTGCTTTAATGGCCAAACTGGTAAGTGCAGGTAGAAGGCAGCGGTTGTCCTTTGCTCGAATCGATGAGGTGTTGGATTTGCCTGATATGACAGAAGTGCAGCGCAGATCGTACAAGTGGTTTATCAAGAATGGCTTAGGGGAGATGTTTGCAGATATTTCTCCCATCAAAGACTTTACGGGCAATTTGATTCTGGAGTTCTTTGATTATGAGCTAGGTGAACCCAAGTATTCTATTGATGAATGTAGAGAGAGAGATGCTACTTATGCAGTTCCCTTGCGGGTGAAGGTAAGGCTGGTTAACAAGGAGACAGGTGAGGTTAAAGAGCAGGAAGTTTTTATGGGCGATTTTCCTCGCATGACCAGAAACGGAACATTTATTGTCAACGGTGCGGAGCGAGTTGTTGTCAGCCAGTTGGTACGGTCTCCTGGAGTCTACTTTAACAGTAAGATGGATTCTAGTGGGAAGGAGCTTTTTACTTCTACTATTATTCCTAATAGGGGTGCTTGGTTAGAGTTTGAAACCGATCTGAATGATATTCTTTATGTCAGGATTGATAGGACAAGAAAAATTCCGGTGACTGTTCTGCTTCGGGCTATTGGATATGGAAGCAATCATCAAATTATGACATTATTTGATGAAGATCCTTATATTGTTGCTACTTTGGCTAAAGACCATACAGAAAATTTTGAAACAGGAATATTGGAAATATATAAGCGCTTGCGCCCAGGAGAACCCTTAAATGTTGAAAATGCCAAGTCTCTTTTTGAGTCTCTCTTCTTTGACCCTAGGCGTTATGACTTTGCTAAAGTGGGGCGCTATAAAATAAATAAAAAACTTTCCCTAGGTGCTCGCATTAAAGGCTTAGAGTTGGCAGAGAATATCGTGGTTGCGGACACGGGAGAAATCTTGGGCGTTAAAGGTCAAACAGTTGATGTTGAACTTATTGATGCTATTGATAAGCAGTCTATAAATAAGGTATATGTAGTGGGCAAGGAAGGGAAAATCTTACCCGTTCTGAATAATACTAAGATAGAGCCTGAAAATAAGTGCTTGTCACCACATGATATTGTGGCGACAGTAGCTTATATCTTGGGACTTATGTCTAAGATAGGAACGATAGATGCAATTGATCATTTAGGCAATCGTCGCCTGCGTAGTGTTGGGGAACTTTTGCAAAATCAGTTTCGAATTGGACTTTCTCGTATGGAGCGAGTAATACGTGAAAGAATGACCATTCAGGATGTAGAAGCCGTCACCCCCCAGACTCTAATCAACATACGGCCTGTCATTGCTGCAGTTAAGGAATTTTTTGGAAGCAGTCAGCTGTCTCAGTTTATGGATCAAACAAATCCGCTAGCAGAGTTGACGCATAAGCGTCGTCTCAGTGCTTTAGGACCCGGAGGTTTAAGTCGTGAGAGAGCCGGAGTTGAGGTGCGAGACGTGCATATTTCTCATTATGGACGCATGTGTCCTATAGAAACACCAGAAGGTCCCAACATCGGTCTTATTGGCTCTTTATCTACTTATGGAGCTATAAATCAATATGGATTTATAGAAACCCCCTATCGTAGAGTCGATAAAGAGAAGGGTCTAGTTACTGATGAGATTATTTTTTTAACTGCGGATGATGAAGCTCCCTACGTTATTGCTCAGGCTAATGCGCTTTTGGATGACAAGGGATGTTTTATTAAGGATCGGGTTACTTGTCGCTTCCAGAGCGAGATATTGTTTAAAACTCCTAAGGAAATTGACTATATGGATGTTTCCCCAAAACAGTTGGTGAGCGTAGCTACAGCCCTGATTCCTTTTTTGGAAAATGACGATGCTAATCGTGCGCTTATGGGAGCGAATATGCAGCGTCAAGCTGTTCCTCTTGTGCGCAGTCAGGCCCCATTAATAGGGACAGGTATGGAAGCTCGTGCAGCTAAAGATTCAGGTGTAATGGTTATATCTCGATCTGATGGTAATGTTTATAGAGTTACCGCCGAGGAGATAATTTTGCAGTTATCTGACAGTGAAAAGCTAGAAAATAAAATGATTAATGGGTGGACAGAAGAGGCTTTTGTAGGGGGACCTGTTGATGGTGAAATGCATGGTTTCGAAATTTATAAGTTGCAAAAATTTAAACGCTCTAATCAAGGTACATGTATGAACCAGATTCCGTTGGTTAGAAAAGGAGAAAAGGTGTCAGTAGGTGATATTTTGGCTGATGGACCATGTACCGAGAAGGGAGAGCTGGCGCTGGGTCGCAATGTCTTGGTGGCGTTTATGCCTTGGGAAGGGTATAATTACGAAGATGCTATTTTGCTAAGTGAAAAAATGGTGAAAGAAGATGTTTTCACCTCCATTCATATAGAGGAATACGAATCGGAAGCTCGGGATACCAAGCTAGGTCCGGAAGAAATAACTCGGGATATTTCTAACATAGGAGAAGAGGCTTTAAAAGATCTTGATAGTCAAGGGATTATCAGAGTGGGAGCTGAGGTGAGAGAAGGAGATGTGTTGGTAGGAAAAGTTACTCCTAAAGGAGAAACGGAGCTTACCGCAGAGGAAAGACTTCTCCGAGCTATTTTTGGTGAAAAAGCACGGGAGGTTCGCGATACTTCATTGCGAGTACCGCACGGAGAAACAGGAATAGTAGTCGATGTTAAACTTTTTTCTCGAGAACAGGGAGATGAGCTTTCACCTGGTATAAATCAGTTGGTTAGAGTTTGTGTGGCCAAGAAGAGGAAAATATCTGAGGGAGATAAAATGGCTGGGCGTCACGGAAACAAAGGTGTTATTGCTAGGATTATTCCTGAAGAAGATATGCCGTTTCTTGCTGATGGAACACCTGTAGAGATTGTTTTAAACCCCATGGGTGTTCCTTCTCGCATGAACATCGGTCAGATTTTAGAAACGCATTTAGGGTGGGCAGCGATGATTCTGGGATTCCATATGGCCTCACCGGTTTTTGATGGAGCAGGTGAGGAAGATATTATGGCGGCTTTTAAAAAGGCAGGGCTGCCATCTTCAGGCAAGGCTGTTTTATATGATGGTCGAACAGGAGAGGCTTTTGATAATCCGATCACTGTTGGCTATGTTTACATGTTGAAACTGGCTCATTTGGTAGATGATAAGATTCATGCTCGCTCTACAGGTCCTTATTCACTGGTTACCCAGCAGCCATTAGGAGGGAAGGCTCAGTTTGGTGGGCAGCGCTTTGGTGAAATGGAAGTATGGGCGCTGGAGGCCTACGGTGCTGCTTATACTTTGCAGGAAATATTAACTGTAAAATCGGATGATGTGGCCGGCAGAGTCAAAACCTATGAGGCTATTGTCAAAGGAGAGAATATCCCTGAGCCCGGGATACCGGAATCTTTTAAAGTTCTGGTCAAAGAATTGCAAAGTCTGGGGATGGATGTTCAAATAACTGGTGAAAAAGAAGGGGAGTTGGAAGTAGTAGATCATGAGAAACTAGAGCGAGAGAATGAGGAAGAAGAGCAAGGGAAAGAAGATATCGCAGACGACATGAAAGGTAGAGCTGCTGTATCTTTGGAGCGCAATCAGGATTTTTCGGGGGAGGATGGGTTTGAGGTTAAAGACATAGAGGAAGTAGTTGCTTCAGTAGATGATGTGGAAGACAAGAGCGAAGAGTAAGAAAATCTGTTGCTTTAGATATGGAGGTTGAGATGACTTAGTAACACGGCAACGGTTACTACGAAAGCGGAGCAAGCAACCGCATTCAGATGAAAGCTTGCCGGGAGCTTAGTAACACGGCAACGGATAGTACGAAAGCGGAACAACAAACCGCATTCAACTGTAAGCTTGCCGTGAAACAGGTCACCAAAGAAAAGGGGCGACTATACTGTGTTTGATATTAATAATTTTGCGTCTATGAAGGTAGGGTTAGCTTCGGCGGAACAGATCAGAGCTTGGTCGCGGGGCGAGGTAAAGAAACCCGAAACTATTAACTATAGAACCCTGAAGCCGGAAAGAGAGGGTCTTTTTTGCGAGAAAATATTCGGACCCCAGAAGGATTGGGAGTGCCATTGTGGTAAATATAAGAGAGTTCGCTATAAAGGAATTGTCTGTGACCGCTGCGGGGTGGAAGTAACACGAGCCAAAGTAAGGCGAGAGAGAATGGGGCATATAGAGTTAGCCGCTCCCGTATCCCATATCTGGTATTTTAAGGGTATCCCTAGTCGTATGGGGTTGCTTTTGGATATGTCTCCTCGCTCGCTAGAAAAAGTTCTCTATTTTGCCTCTTATATAGTTATTGATCCTGGTGAAACAGGGCTCCTGAAACAACAGCTTTTAACAGAGATAGAGTATCGCGAATGCTTGGAAAAATACGAAGGACTTTTCAAGTTGCGTAAAGGATTTAAGGCCGACATGGGAGCAGAAGCAATTAAAGAACTCTTGCAAAAAATAAATCTAGATGAGTTGGTGAAAGAACTTCGTTGGGAATTAAAGAACTTTTCCGGTCAAAAAAAGATCCGTGCTGTGCGAAGATTGGAAGTAGTAGAATCTTTTCGCACTTCAGGGAACGAGCCTTTAGGCATGATTATGGAAGTAGTTCCTGTTATTCCACCCGACTTAAGACCTATGGTTCAGCTTGATGGAGGACGCTTTGCTACTTCTGATTTAAACGACCTTTATCGCCGGGTTATAAACCGGAATAATCGCTTAAAAAGGCTCTTGGATTTGGGCGCCCCATCTATAATTGTTCGTAATGAAAAGCGTATGCTGCAGGAAGCAGTGGATGCTTTAATTGACAATGGTCGTCGAGGTCGTCCAGTAGCAGGTCCCGGGAATAGACCTTTAAAAGCTTTAAGTGATATGCTTAAGGGAAAGCAAGGTCGTTTTCGCCAGAACCTTTTGGGTAAACGTGTGGACTACTCAGGTCGTTCCGTTATAGTTGTTGGTCCTGAATTAAAGCTCTTTCAGTGTGGGTTACCTAAGGCTATGGCACTGGAGCTTTTTAAGCCTTTTGTTATGAGACGTTTGGTGAGTGATGGCTTGGCGCATAATATAAAGAGTGCCAAGCGGATGGTAGAGAAAGTACGTCCTGAGGTTTGGGATGTATTAGAGGAAGTAATCAAGGGACATCCTGTCCTTTTAAACAGAGCACCTACTTTGCATCGCTTGGGAATTCAGGCTTTTGAACCTGTTCTTATTGAAGGGCATGCTATGCAGATTCATCCTCTTGTTTGTACTGCTTATAATGCTGATTTTGATGGGGATCAGATGGCTGTGCACGTACCTCTTTCTGCTGAGGCTCAGGCTGAAGCTAGGTTGCTGATGTTGTCTGCTCATAATATTTTGAACCCTAAAGATGGTCGTCCAATAACTGTTCCTACTCAGGACATTGTTTTAGGGATTTATTATCTCACGTTGGAAAAAATAGGAGCTTTAGGTGAAGGAAGATTTTTTTCTAATATTAATGAAGTTATTATGGCTTGCGAAACCGGCAAGATAGATCTTCATGCTCGGGTGGCTGTAAACATTTCTTCTTATGAAAAAGACTCTCTCCAAGTTGAGAATGCGGCTATAAGAGATAAGAGGTTTTTAATTACTACCCCGGGCAAAATTATGTTTAATGAGATATTTCCTGTTGATTTTCCGTATATTAACAGTGGTTCTTTGAAAAAAATTAATTCTATAAGTGAAGATTTGCTGACAAAAAAAGGGGTAAACATCTCTGAGCATATAAAGAGGATGCCAGAGAAAGAACCTGTTAGGAAAGCTGATACTGAGGAAATTGTAGCACGAGTTCACCGGCGTTATGGTGCTACCCAGACGACAGAAATATTGGATAAAATTAAGAGAAAAGGATTTGCTTTCGCTACCCGTGCTGGGGTTACTGTGGGGATTAATGATATAGTTATTCCAAAACAAAAGAAAGAAATAATTAAGACAGCGGAAGAACACGTATCTCAAATTGAACGACAGTTTCGCCGGGGACTTATTACTGAGGAGGAAAGATATGATCAAGTAATCACCTTATGGGGAAAAGTTAAGGAAGAGATTACTGAAATACTCATGGCTGGTTTGGATAAATCGAATCCTGTTTATATGATGGCTACCTCTGGTGCTAGGGGAAATGTTTCACAAATAACACAGCTGGCAGGGATGCGTGGGCTTATGGCTGATCCTTCTGGTAAAATTATAGATTTGCCTATTAAGGCTAATTTCCGGGAAGGTTTGACAGTTTTGGAGTACTTTATCTCTACCCATGGTGCGCGTAAAGGGTTAGCAGATACGGCCCTGAAAACAGCTAATTCCGGCTATTTGACGCGTCGGTTGGTGGATGTAGCCCAGGACGTTATCGTGAGAGAAGAGGATTGTGGTACTACGCATGGTGTATTGATAAGCAGCTTAAATGAAGAGGGAGAGGTTGTCGAAAATTTGTCGGTTCGTATTCTTGGTCGATTCGCAAGTGAGAACATTTTTCACCCAGAAACGAACATTCTATTGGTAGAAGCAAACAGTTTGATCGAAGAAAATGAAGTTGAAATCATTGCAGCTGCAGGGATTCAAGAAGTGTCGGTACGATCTGTTCTTACCTGCCGTTCTCGTTATGGACTATGCGTCAAATGCTATGGTCGCAATCTGGCGACAGGGCGATTGGTAGATATAGGGGAAGCCTTAGGTATTATTGCGGCTCAATCCATTGGTGAGCCAGGGACCCAGCTTACTATGCGAACTTTTCATACCGGGGGTGTAGCTGGTGATGATATTACGCAGGGGCTACCCCGGATAGAGGAACTTTTTGAGGCTCGCAAGCCAAAAGGTTTGGCTATTATTAGTGAAATAAACGGCAGGGTGGAGAAAAAGGAAGGTCGCTACCGGAGAGAAATAAAGATTGTGCCGGAACATGGGGAAGCGAAGAGTTATATCATTCCCTACGGGTCACGCCTAAAAGTTGAAGAAGGGGATTTTGTTATTGCCGGAGAGGAGATTACAGAAGGCTCTATTAATCCGCATGATCTTCTAAAAATCAAGGGAGTGCGTGGTGTTCATCTTTATCTCCTACAAGAGGTGCAACATGTTTATCGTCTGCAGGGAGTAGATATCAATGACAAGCATATAGAGGTTATTGTTCGGCAAATGCTAAGAAAAGTTAGGGTAGAGAGTGCTGGGGATACGGATCTTCTGCCAGGAGGGCTGGTGGACAACTTCCTTTTTGATGAAATCAATGCTAAAGCGAGGGCAGAAGAGAGGGAAGAAGCAACGGCTCGTCCAGCTCTTTTAGGGATAACCAAAGCCTCCCTAGCTACAGACTCATTTCTTTCTGCGGCTTCTTTTCAAGAAACGACACGAGTGCTGACGGATGCTGCTATCAAAGGAAAAACAGATCCTCTTTTGGGATTAAAAGAGAATGTTATTATTGGAAAGCTTATCCCTGCTGGTACGGGGATGCTTCGCTATCGTAGTGTAGATGTTAAATCTAGTATTTCGTATTTGTCGCAGAGCAAGACTAGCGAAGAGCTAGGCGAGAGATTATTGCCTGAGACACCTCCCTCTGCCTCTCCGCAAGTGGAGGGGGAAGATACCACTCTTCCTAACCATTCCGTTGAAAATTTGGGGAAAACCGGGAAGTTGTAGAAAAAAAATATTGACATTGTCTTTCTGGAATGATAGAATCCTTGAGTGTGCTTTAAAGGAAAGGGGACATACCTCCCCTTAAAGGGAGATGTGTCCCCTAACATTTAGAGGAGGGCTTTGCCTGATGTTGCTGGAGAAGTTAAAACAGGCCCCTGAGAAAGTAGTAGGGCAAAAACAAACTTTGCGAGCGATAAAAAATGGGGGAGCGAGGACAGTTATTGTCGCATCAGATGCTGAAAAAAGCATCACTGAGCCTGTATTAAAAGAATGTAGGGATAAAAATATCGAGGTTATTACGGCTGAAGACATGGTCTCTTTAGGTAAGGCGAGCGGCATAAAAGTTAAAGCAGCGGTAGCAGCGATATTAAAAAATAAGCAATGATAGCGGAAGGAGGTGTTTGCAGCTATGCCAACACTGAATCAATTGGTTAGAAAAGGGAGAAAAGTGTTGAAGAAGAAGTCAACAGCTCCTGCCTTGGATGCTTCACCTCAAAAGAGGGGCGTTTGCACTAGAGTTTCGACAACTACTCCCAAGAAGCCTAACTCTGCTTTGAGAAAAATAGCCAGAGTGCGTTTGACTAATGGGATGGAAATAACCGCCTATATACTAGGTATCGGTCATAACTTGCAGGAGCATTCAGTTGTTCTGGTGAGAGGTGGTCGAGTCAAGGATTTGCCAGGTGTCAGGTATCACTTGGTTAGAGGGGCTCTTGATTCTTCCGGAGTAGATGACAGAAAACAGAGTCGTTCCAAATATGGAACTAAAAAAAGCAAGTAGCTTAAAGGGAGGTTTGATTTATGCCGAGAAAAGGTTCGGTGCCGAAGCGAGATGTTTTATCCGACCCTATTTATAATAGCAAGCTGGTGGCGAGGTTTGTTAATAAGCTGATGTATGATGGTAAGAAAAGCATTGCACAAGGCATTCTCTATGATGCTTTTGATATTATGAAACAGAAAACAGGTCGGGACCCTTTGGAGGTTTTTGAAGAGGCTATAAAGAATACTTCGCCAGTTTTGGAAGTGAAGGCTAGGCGAGTGGGTGGGGCCACTTATCAGATTCCTATAGAAGTGAATCACCACCGCAAGTTAATTTTATCTATTCGCTGGTTGGTTAGTTTTGCTCGAAACAGGAATGAGAAGCGTATGTCTGCGCGATTAGCAGGAGAATTAATGGATGCTGCTGCTAACACAGGGGGCTCAATTAAGAAAAAAGAAGATACCCACAAAATGGCTGAAGCGAATAAGGCTTTTGCACATTATCGGTGGTAGAGGTTAAAAGATTAAAAGATTAAAAGGTTAAAAGGGGAACGAGGTTACCCCTTTTCATCTCTTCGTCTTTTTATCTATTTATCTTTCATTAGGCAGAAAGTAGGGGACATTGGTGGCAAGAAACTTTTCTTTAGATAAAACAAGAAATATAGGGATCATGGCTCATATAGATGCCGGTAAAACTACCACTACGGAGCGGATTCTTTTTTATACTGGTAGGGTACACAAGCTGGGCGAGGTTCATGATGGAGCAGCTACTATGGACTGGATGGTTCAGGAGCAGGAGCGTGGGATTACAATCACGTCTGCTGCTACTAGTTGCGAGTGGAAAAAACATCGAATCAACATTATTGACACACCCGGGCACGTGGACTTCACAGTAGAGGTAGAACGCGCACTGAGGATCTTGGATGGGGCTGTTAGCGTGTTTTGTGCCAAAGGAGGAGTAGAGCCTCAAACTGAAACAGTGTGGCGGCAGGCGGAAAAATACAAAGTTCCTCGTATTGCTTATGTAAACAAAATGGATATAACAGGGGCAGATTTTTTTAAGGTTGTACAGATGATGAAAGACAAGCTTGGTGCCAAGGCAGTGCCTGTTCAAATTCCTATAGGAGTGGAGGCGCAGTTTAAAGGCATCATAGACCTTGTGCGCATGAAAGCAATTACCTTCATTGATGATTTAGGAACAAGGAGTAGCGAAACAAACATACCTGAAGACTACTTGGATTTGGCTAAAAAATGCAGGGAAAATCTAGTAGAAACACTTGCAGACTATAGTGAGCCTATCATGCTTAAATATTTAGAGGGTCAGGAGATTAGCGAGGAAGAACTCAATAGTGCTTTGCGTCAGTTTACTGTTGAGGTAAAAATTACACCTGTTTTTTGCGGTTCTTCCTACAAAAATAAAGGGGTACAGCTTCTTTTAGATGCCGTAGTTAATTATTTACCCTCTCCTCTAGATGTGACCATTTTAACAGGTGTTGATCCAGATAAGAAAGAAGAATTGTTACGACATCCAGATGACGAAGGACCTTTTACTGCGCTGGCTTTTAAAATAATGACCGATCCCTTTGTAGGCAAGTTGACTTTTTTGCGAGTTTATGCTGGAACCTTGAAAAGTGGTTCTTATATATATAACGCTTCTAAGGGGAAAAAGGAAAGGATAGGTCGTCTTTTGCGTATGCATGCCAATCACCGGGAGGATGTAAACATGATTTTTGCCGGGGATATAGTGGCTGCTGTGGGACTAAGATCTACAACAACAGGAGATAGCCTTTGCGAGGAAGATAACAAGATTATATTGGAGAATATCCAGTTTCCTGAGCCCGTTATTTCGGTAGCCATTGAGCCTGAAACCAAAGCAGATCAGGAGAGAATGTCAATTTCTTTAGGTAAATTGTCTGAAGAGGATCCCACTTTTCGTACTTACACCGATCATGATACGGGGCAGACTATTATCTCAGGTATGGGGGAGTTACATCTTGAAATCATTATAGATCGTCTTCTCAGGGAATTTAAAGTAGGTGCAAAAGTTGGTCAGCCACAGGTTTTCTACAAAGAAACTATTCGAAAGAGAACCCGGGTGGAAGGAAAATTTGTACGTCAGTCTGGTGGTAGAGGACAGTATGGTCATGTTTGGTTGGAGGTGGAACCCCTTGAACATGGACAGGGCTATATCTTTGAGAATAAAATTACAGGCGGAGCAATTCCTAAGGAGTATATATCTTCTGTAGATGGGGGCATCAAAGAAGCTATGCTTAATGGCGTTTTAGCTGGTTATCCTGTAATAGATGTGAAAGTAATTCTAGTAGATGGTTCTTATCATGATGTTGATTCTTCGGAGATGGCTTTTAAGATAGCAGGTTCAATGGCTTTTAAAAAGGCTGTCCTCCAAGCTAACCCGGTGCTTTTAGAGCCTATTATGAAACTAGAAGTTACCATGCCGGAAGAATATCTAGGAGATGTTATGGGAAACTTGAATTCTCGGCGTGGGCGCATTGAGGGAATGGAGGCTCAAAATAAATTGCAGGTAGTTAAGGGAGTGGCACCTTTGGTCCAGATGTTTGGATATGCTACAGACCTGAGATCACGGACTCAAGGTCGAGGCACATATTCCATGGAGTTTTCTCATTATGAAGAAGTTCCACGTACTATGGCGGAGAAGATTATCAATAAAAGTGCTTAAATTAGGAGGTTGAAAAGAAATGGCAAAGGAAAAGTTTGAACGTACCAAGCCCCA
>CAZLTH010000041.1:0-11179 GCA_964562355.1 uncultured Syntrophomonadaceae bacterium
AGTCACTCAGTCACTCAGTCACTTAGTCACTTAGTCACTATCTTCCCAAACTTCTAGCTCTATGAATCACCTGTTTCCCATATTTTTTCTTTAATTCATCCAAAACAGCTGTTATCTTTTCTTCCCTTTCGTCTGTTTCTAAGACCTGCCAAAATGAAAGCTGTCTTGACCTTTCCAGCCCCGAGGCTCGCACACCCAGCAATCGCCAAGGTGGATGCCCCTTGTGCCTGGAAAAAAGATCAGATACTGTTCGGTAAATTAAAGAATCACTGTTTGTGGACTCTGCTAGGGTTATTGTCCGGGTAATAGTACGAAAATCAGCAAAGCGTAGCTTTAAAGTTAAAGTCCTAGCCCTTACACCACTACTGCGCAACCGGTAACCTACTGTTTCGGATAGTTTCATGAGAACAGTCTGTATATCTTCCTGTTCAACTATATCTTGGGTAAAAGTTGTCTCTTCAGAAATAGATTTAATAGGGCCAGCTTTTACCAGTTTGCGATTATCAATCCCTTGAGAATATTGCTGCATTGTCAAGTAAGAGTTACCAAAAACATTTTTTAATATCTCCGGAGACGTCTTCGTCAGCTGACCTACTGTTTCAACGCCAAGCGCTCCCAGTTTCTTTGTTGCTTTATGACCTATTCCCGGTATCATTCGCACTGAAAGAGGCCAGAGAACATTAGGAACATCCTCCTGCCAAAGAGCTTTCAGCCCATCCGGCTTGACCAATTCGCAGGCTATTTTTGCCAATAATTTATTTGAAGATATGCCAACAGTAACAGCAATACCTAGGTTTTCTTTAATAGCCGCACGAACCTTCTTTGCTGTTTCTATTCCGGTACCGCCCTTGACAGCTAAGTAAGCCTCATCAATGGAGACGGGTTCAATATCAGGTGTAAAGCATTGAAAAAAAGTCCTCACTTCTCGCGAAACTGTCTGGTAGCGACGCATTCTCACAGGTAAAACAATCGCCTGAGGACAAAGCTCCAAGGCTTTACGCATCGGCATGGCAGAGTGAACATTGAATTTTCTGGCTTCATAGGAACAGGTAGCAACTACCCCACGTGCACTTGCCTTGCCGCCAATTATAACAGGTTTACCTCTATATTCAGGATGGTCATGCTGTTCCACAGAAGCAAAGAAAGCATCCAAATCACAAAGAAGAATATCATCTTTATAAGTCACACACCTGACCACCGTTTCCACAAGTATTTGTCAATCGAAAACTCCCCCCACTTTTTGATCTTTTAGCTTGCTCTTGGCTAGTCCTAACCGAAGTAATTTTAGTCACGAGTATTGCTTCTCTTTTACAATCCTCCATCTACCTCTCTATCTCCTCACCCAGACAATCATCCCTTCCCACAGCTAGGCGAGAAGCAAACACCTATTTCAATCACTAAGTTTTGAGCCATTCTTGGGTTTCTTTCAAGCGATATGATCCTCCGTTCATGTTCACGATATAAGTCTTATGAGTAAGCCTGTCGATCATATCAGCAATCATAACAGGATCTTTAAAGGCTTCATCCCATCTTTCAAATGAAAAGTTTGCGGTTATGATAGTTGATTTTCTGCCAATTCACCCTCAGAAAAATCTGTGTTAAATATTTCTACTCTTTTGTCTTTGTACTCCCTGATGTATTTCCTGATTGTCTTCCGAAATATGCCTATTTCTCTGTGATGTATATATTATTCTTGATAAGGGGGTTTGAACCGAATTTGAGAAAATCTTTGATTTCCCTTTTATCCGCTGTTATACCCTGTTAGCCGCCGTCTCCATGGTGAAAGCTCCACTATATTGCCTGCCATCCTGTCTCCCTTTATCCTCTTTATTAGCAAATAGGTGCCCTCATCTTCCGCAGAATGGATGAAGCAGCCAATTTGGGCGAAGCCGGTTAGCTCGCATTAAGCAACATTATCCAAGCACCATGCGGTAAAGAACTATCTGCGCCGACCAGCCCAAGCGAAGTTGCAGAGCGATTTAGACTTTAGTCGTTTGTACTGTGTTAGGCGCAGGAAGAAGCGATAAGTTTTTCCAAACTATAGTTCCCATTCTTTACGAAGTAGTATTTCAATTTCACGAGCACCATGCACTACAGCAAGTATTTCAACATTCTCGCCGCCTTCTTTAATTCTATAAACAATCCTGTAATTTTGATAAAAATAACCTCTCTAAAACCATAGATTTCAAGCTCTGGCACGATGCGGCCACAACGTGGCATTATCTCAAGCAGCGTACACTCTAGAATCTTTGGCAATATAATCATGAATCGTTTGTAAATTGCTACTTGCCTTTTTAGTCCATTTTAGTTTGCCCATTGTTCGACTCTTTTGAGAAGTTCTTTTGTGGTTAATAAGTCTCCACTTTCAGCATCTTTAAGTCCATTTAGAACCTGGGCAAGAAAATTTATTTCGCACATTATATCTTCAAAAGAACATCCATCAGGCAATCTTTTAATAGTTTCAATAGTAATTTCTTTGAGCATATCCATTGAAGATACCTCCTTTTAGCACATGTCATATTCCTAGCAGACAGAGGGATAGGACAGTCCCTTTCTACTTTCCAACTTTCCCCCTACTCAACCGTAACGCTTTTAGCTAGATTCCGTGGCTTATCAACATCGCAACCGAGCTTGACGGCAGCGTAGTAAGCCAGCAGCTGCAAAGGCACTACAGATAACACTGGTGAAAAAATCGGGTAAGAGGTGGGGAGAGTAAAGACTTTATCTACCTCTTTTATTATCTCTTTCTTTTCCTCATAAACCAAGGCGAGAACGGTAGCATCCCTAGCTTTGACTTCTTTGATATTGCTCAGTGTTTTATCATAGACATTCTCCTGCGTAACCAAGGCAATCACAGGCACATTTTTGGTAATTAGGGCCAGAGTGCCATGTTTAAGCTCCCCGGCGGCGTAAGCCTCGGCATGGATATATGATATCTCCTTTAACTTCAGTGCCCCCTCCATAGCCATAGCGTGATCCAAGCCTCGCCCAATGAAAAAAACGCTACGGTGAGAAGAAATTTCTCCGGCTAGGGTCTCGGCTTCTTTCTCTTTTAGTAGCACTTCTGCTACCAAGGCAGGTAGTTTCAAAAGACCTGTAATTAAAGATTCTCTCTGTTCCGCCCCAACGGTATTTCTGATTTCAGCTAAAAAGAATGTTAAAAGGTAGAGAGCAATTAACTGGGTAATATAAGCTTTCGTGGAAGCTACGGCTATTTCTGGACCTGCCCGGGTAAAAATAACGTTGTCGACCTCCCTGGCCACAGAAGATCCTACCACATTGGTAATCGCCACTACCCGGCAGCCGGAATCACGAGCCAGGCGCAAAGCAGCCAAGGTATCTGCTGTTTCTCCGGATTGGCTGATTACCAGGACTAGGGTTTTTTTGGTTAGCAAAGGATTACGGTAGCGAAATTCGGAAGCCAAATCTACTTCTACCGGCAGACGGGCTAAGTCTTCCAAAAGATGCTTGCCTACTTGCCCGGCATAAGAGGCAGTACCACAAGCCACAATATATATTTTTTCAATCTCCTTTAAATCCGCACGACAATTATCTAGTTCTGGCAAGACTACCTTGCCCGTAGCAGAATCAATCCTTCCCCGCAAGGTCTCTTTGATCGCCCGAGGCTGTTCGTGAATCTCTTTCAACATAAAATGAGGATACCCATCCATCTCTGCCGCCTGGACATCCCAAGTAACTTCCTCTATCTTTCTGGAAAGAATTTCTCCGTTTGAATTATAAGTTTTCACTTCGTCAGGAGTTATCAGCGCTTTTTCACCATTCTCCAAAAAAACAACACGGCGAGTATAATTTAAAATAGCCGGGATATCGGAGGCAATAAAGTTTTCTCCTTCACCACAACCTATCACCAGCGGGCTGTCCTGGCGGGCGCAAGCCAAGAAATCGGGATGCTTACGACTCATAATTACCAAGGCATATGAACCTACCACTTTGGACATCACCTCATCAAGAGTAGTTAACAGGTCTCCTTGGTAAAAATGCTCTACCAAGTGAGATAAAACCTCGGTATCAGTTTCAGATTTAAAAATATGACCCTCTGCCTGAAGCCAGTTTTTCAGTTCCAGGTAGTTTTCGATGATGCCATTATGGACTACAAAAAAATCACCCGAACAACAAGCGTGAGGATGCGAATTCTCATCACTGGGACGCCCATGCGTAGCCCAGCGTGTATGACCTATGCCAATTTTGCCCACAAGATTACCGTTGATTTTTCGTTCTAAAGCTTCTAGGCGTCCTTTTGTTTTTACTAAATTAGCCTCCCCATTGGACAAAGTAACAATGCCAGCGGAATCATACCCCCGGTATTCCAACTTCTTTAAACCTTCTATTACAACTCTATAAGCAGAGTTTTTGCCTGTATAACCTACAATACCGCACATATCTTACCAGCCTCCTAGTTATCCTAATTCTTCCAAAACAGTCTTGGATAGATACTTTGTTATTTTATGCAACAGAGCCTCGTCTTGACTCTCTACCATCACTCGAATTAGGTGTTCTGTACCTGATGGTCGGACAAGAACTCTGCCTCTATTGCGCAATTCATTTTCTGCTTCTTCTATAGCAGTAGTAATTTTTTTGTTCTGTTCCCAACCTTCTTTTGATTTAACCCGGCAATTTTCTAAAGCTTGGGGGTAGGGTCTGACAGCAGCAGACAAGGAAGAAAGAGAAGTGTTTTTAAACTGCATAACCTCCAGAAGCTTTAAGGCTGTCAGCAAACCATCCCCTGTAGTTGTATAACCTGAAAAAATAACATGACCGGATTGTTCTCCTCCTAGATTATAACCGCCAAGCCGCATCTTTTCAACAACATAGCGGTCTCCTACCTTTGTTCTGAGCAACTTCATGCCTGCTTCTTCAGCTGCTACTTCAAAACCCATGTTACTCATGACTGTAGCCACTATAGTATTATCTTTTAGCTTTCCCTGCTCCTTCATATGTTTGCCACAAAGGTAGAGGATAACATCGCCGTCAACAATATTACCTGTTTCATCCACAGCAATAAGCCTGTCAGCGTCACCATCAAAAGCTAACCCTATATCAGCCCCATTTTCCCTGACAACTTTAGCTACAGTTTCAGAGTGCACGGAACCACAATTTACATTAATGTTTCTGCCATCAGGATTAATGTGAATAGACTCCACCTCAGCCCCCAAGGAGGAAAAAAGTTCGGGACCTAACCGGTAGCAGGCACCATTAGCGCAATCCAAAACAACTTTTAAACCGGAAAAAGAGGTTTTTACGGTTTCTTTCAGATAAGAGATATATTCCTCTTCCAGATTAGCAAAAGTTTTCAAAGCGCCTATTTTATCCCCCACTTGGCAAGGCAGATAGTCGATAGAATTAAAATAAATATCTTCCATTCTTTCTTCTAAAGCATCATCAAGCTTAAATCCTCCGGCATTAAAAAATTTAATACCATTATCTTCAAAGCTATTATGTGAGGCTGAAATCATTACTCCTCCCAAAGCTCCCAACTTTTTGGTTAAATAAGCCACTCCCGGCGTGGTAATGACACCCGCTTTTACGACATCGACACCTACAGCAGTTATTCCTGCCACCAGTGCTCCTTCCAACATGTCCCCGGAAAGTCGCGTATCTTTACCAATAACAAAAAGAGGAGAAAGCGTCGGATTTTCTTTCTTAAAACAATAAGCGCCAACCTTGCCAATATTAAAAGCCATTCCCGGCGTTAAACTTTCGTTAGCCTTTCCCCTTATGCCATCAGTACCAAATAGTTTCCCCACGATATCAGCACACCACCTTCCTAACTTCCAACTTCCAACTTCACGCCTCTTAATCTTTTAACAACATAGGTGAAGAGGTGAAGAGATAAAGAGACGAAAAGGGATTATGGGGTTTTTCTACTTCTTTTAACCCCTTAACCTCGTTCCCCTCTTAACCTCTTAACCTTTTAACCTTTACTTAATTCTCCTGTGCTATAATTTCCACAGTTACCACAACTGTTTCGTTGTTCTCTCCCATCAATCCTGTTACTCCTGCAGGAAAAGTAACGACAACTTCTTTGCTGATATTTTCTGTGGCACCAGTAACATCTACGAGCTCTGTTTCTAAATGCCATATTCCTGTCAAAACTTCTTCTGCGCCTAATATCTTGATATGAGCAGGTGAAACAACGATTTCTCCCATCTTAAAACCTGCCGCAGGTTCTCCCTGCAGGGGAACATTAACAGTAACTTCCTTTTCCGGTAATCCGACGGGAATAATCACTTCTACTGCTTCCGGAATAGGATCTACCCCAGGCGCCGGATGTCCGTTCAAATCAAGAACCTGCAAAGGCAATGTCAGATTAATCTCTCCGTAAGCACCATCTATATCTACAGTTATTAGAATTCTTTCCACTTTTGCCACTTGATGCCGGGGGCCTCGCACAAAGACCTGAGAAGGTTTTATCTCGAAATTACCAATAATGAAATCAGCTTTCGGCTCCCCTCTGATTTCAAGTTCTACAGGCATCTGAAGGGATATGATTTCGTCAATTTCAATCTGAACATCTTGGGGATTAAAAGCGGTAATGCGGGTGCCTCCAGGAGAAAGTCCTTCGATAGGTACAGTATGAGTGCCAGGGAGTTTGCCTCCCAAATCCACATAAATCATTAGCTCCTGTGTCCTCATGGCGTCTAAAATTTCTTTATCTCCTCTTATGTCTACATCGACATTGTCGGGCGAGCGAATAACCACCATATCATCTGCTAGGTTTTGCCATGAAACCGGCACATTGACTATAGTCCTCCTCAGTTCTACACGCTGCTGATACTGTGCGTCGCTGTTCACAAAAAGCCAGAAAAGCAAAGCTATAAAAAGAGCAGCTATTTTTAAAAAAGTTTTATTTTCTAAAATTCTTTCCAGCATTTATGATGACCTCCTCTGCCAAAACTGCCAAAGGTTGGTATCCGTTTCAAAAAGATCTGTTAGCATCTGCTTAAGAGTCTTTTCGTCTAAATAGCGAGTCAGTTTTCCATCCACCGCTAAGGAAATAACGCCTGTTTCCTCTGAAACCATAACGCTGACCGCATCGGAAGCTTCAGAAACACCCAAGGCAGCTCGGTGTCTAGTTCCTAATTCTTTGCTCAAACCGGGATTCTCTGTCAAAGGCAAGTAGCAACCGGCAGCCAACACCTGACTGCCTCGCATGATAACAGCTCCATCATGGAGAGGACTACGCAGCATAAATATATTTATCAAAAGCTCTGCTGATATTTTGCCATCAATTTTTATTCCTGTTTCTACCAGCTCTTTTAATCCCGTTTTTCTTTCTATAACGATAAGTATACCTGTTTTCTTTTTAACAAAAACATTGAGAGCTTTCAAAAGCTCCTTTATCATAATGTCAAAGTCTGCGGAATCTTTATAAAAATAACTAAAACGTGTAAAAATTCTGCCCCTTCCCAACTGCTCCAATCCCCGGCGTAATTCTGGTTGAAAAACTACTGGAATGGCAAAAAAACCTACTGTCATCAGCTGCCTTAAAAGCCAGTTGATGGTATTAAGTTCCAGCTGGTCACTAATCAAAGTAGCCAAAAGAAGCACTGCCAGACCTTTGAGGAGCTGTTCTGCTCTGCTTCCTTTAATAAGAACAATCAATTTATAAAAAACAAAAGTAACAATGGCTATATCTAAAATATCCCGCCAAGAAAAGCGGGTCAGGACATTAATCACCTGCTGCCACATAAAATTCTCTCCTTTACCAGTTACCAGTTACCAGTTACCAGTTACCAGTTACCAGTATTATATAGTGTATTGGGGAAACTGTAAACTGTAAACCCTCAGTACATAAATAAGGATAAACATAATTTTTTTAAAGCTTAAAAGCTACACCGACCTCACAACCACACTGCGGACAAAAGCTCTCGTTGAAGTCTTTTCGAATACTAAACCCAGTTCTGTTTATCAGAAGATGTTTGCAATAAGTACAATAAGTATTGCTTCCTTCATCCCCACTTAAATTACCAATGTAAACATAATTAAGATATTTAAGAGCAATGTCTCTGGCTTGATGTAAAGTTGCTGGCGGAGTAGGCGGCGGGGATTTCTTTTTGTAACAAGGAAAGTAACGAGAAAAGTGTAAGGGAATATTTCTATCCATATCTCCTAACCAGCGAGCCAAAGCCTGTATTTCTGCTGGCGAATCATTCTCCCCGGGAATAATAAGGCAAGTTATCTCCACATGGCAACTCTGCACAGAAGTTTTAACCGTTTCTAAAACAGGCTTTAAACTACCAGCACAATTTTGCCGATAAAAGCTATCCTTGAAAGCTTTCACATCAATATTCATAGCATCAATGAAGGGAAGAAGTTCTCGTAATGGCTCCTGATTAATGTAGCCATTAGTCACCAGAACATTTTTCTTGCCAGTACTCCTGACCAAGGGAGCACAATCCCGCAAATACTCATACCAGATAAAAGGCTCAGTATAAGTATAGGCTACTCCTAATTGTTCCTTTAGGCGTGGGTCGTCCTGTAAGAGTTGCTTAAGCTTCTTCGGAGATAAGGTTGACATACCCTCAACGCCGCTCTGCACCAATTGCCAGTTTTGACAAAAATCACAAGAAAGGTTACAGCCAGCAGTACCTAAAGAAAGAATGGAAGAACCGGGATAAAAATGATATAAAGGCTTTTTTTCTATAGGGTCCACAGCCATAGCTCCAACATAGGCATAGTTAAGAGCATAAAGCTTCCCCTCCGTATATCTTCTGACTCGGCAGAGACCTTGCTCCCCTTCCTGAAAATAACATCTGTGAGGACAAAGGAGACACCTCCCGCCCTCCTTTTCTTTTTTGAAGAATAAAGCTTCTTTTATCTCCTTCACCTCATTTGACGAGTGACTAAGTGACTGAGTGACTGAGTGAGTCAGTGACTCAGTCAGCCTACCTGCCTGTGCGTCGCACGCAGACAGACGGCTGTAAGTGAGTAAGTAGGAGACGAAGTGCGACGAGGTAGTTGTTAGTCCTTATTTATCCGCTCGCTTATCACTTATCACTTATCACTTATCACTTACCCGGGCAACCACAAGGGATTGCCCCTACTGACTTACTGATCCACTTACCCACTTATCTACTTGCTCACTTACTCACTAATCAGCTATATCTTTTAACTCGAAAACGATAATAACATAATTTTTCTGCAGGAGACAAGCCTGCTTTTTCACAGGCTATTCTCACCTGTGCTGCTGCTGTATCAACACCCGGCAAGTCGGGCAGTAGTAGACCACGTCTTCCCCGCGCCTCTACTATTACACCATATTCATTAGGATTTAAATCTTTTATCCCTTTAACAGGCTCCGGAGGCAAAAGCACATCTACAGAGTAGCTTATTTCTGCTAGTTCTTTTTCTTCTACAGATGGGAAACGAGGATCCCGGATAGCCGCACTAATGACATTTTGCATGATTTCCCGGGTAATATTCTCCGTAGTAGGTTCTGTTGTTCCAATACAGCCACGCAGTTGTCCTTGTTTTTTTAAAGAAACAAAAACTCCGGCTGCCTGTTTAAATTCAGAAGAAACATCATCGGGTAAAGGGGGAGTCTTTTTCTCTTTAATGTATGACTCTAGTGTCTGGCGAGCCACCGCTACAGGAAAGCTTTCCTTTTCCCTTTCCTTTTTAAGTTTTTCTTTTTTCTCTCTTTGCAGTTCTGGTAAGGCTGAGGGAGACATTTCAAATGATGAAAAAGTAGCTGTCAGGTAGCCTACCCCAAAAGGAGCTTCGTAGGAAAAAATCTTGGAGACTAAAGAAGAACCATCTAGGGATCCTAACGCCATAATTATAGAACGAAAACCACACTCTCCTGCTTTTTCCAGTAATTCTTTCTCTATGCTAAACAGCTCTTTAATTTTCCCTTCTTGCAAAATTTTTACCAAAGTCTCGTCAAAAACTTTTCCTGCCGGAGAATATCCACCGGGAGCTGAGGGAGTCAAACAATGAGAAAGATCACCGCTAGCGATAACTACAACTTTTCTCCCTGCTTTCCGTACAGCTTCTTTAATGGCTGTCCCTAAAATATACAAATCAAGATACGGATACAAGCCGTAAGTTATATTAACATATTTTGCTTTCACTCCTGTTTCCTGGAGAAAAAGCATGGGCACTAGGGCGCCGTGGTCCAATTGATACTCAATCTTGTAAGAATGTGCTTCTTGCTGGTTGATACGAATCAAGTTCAAACCTTTGCTCTTTGCCTCATCCTCCAGTAAAGTTATCAGGGGTCTATCGATATCTACCTCCATCCTCTCTTGTAGAGCATTAAAAGAGCCTAGATCGCCTTTGATGCTTTTACCATCAAAAACGGCAACAGCATCATTAAAAACAGGACCATGTGGAGATATTACAATTACCGTATCAGGCGCCAATTTTGCCACCTGATGTGAAACCTCCTGCAAGGCAGCAACAGTTTTACTTACCTTCCTTGTATCAGTTTTTCCTACTGACTCAATGATTATAGGTGGATGCGGAGTTACAGCTACCATAAGGATATCTTTTGCCATTAAAGCACATCCTTTCGCATTTTATTCCTTCCCTCTTAGCTTTGCCATTCAAAGAATAATTCCTCTTTTTTTCAGCAAAAAGTATGATTTACAGTTTGCAGTCTGCGGACTGCAGTTTACAGTTTACGGTTTACAGTTTACAGTGGTAAAGAGATAAAGAGACGAAAAGGGGGGGTAACCGTCGCTAATCTTTAGCGGTGGCGGACTTACTATCCCGGCAAACTTACATCTGCATGCGGGGTATCCGCCAGCGGCCGTTAACATCGGGTATCCGCCAGCGGACTATCAATAAACCGCCAACATAACCGCTGGCGACGGAGTCCATAACCGCTGGCGGTGTCCTCCGCTTTCGGATTATCCCTTGCCGTATTAGTAGTATTTCCGCTGGCATTTGCCCGGATACCCATTTACCCCGGATACCCCTCTTTTAACCTCTTAACCTCGTTCCCCTTTTAACCTTTTTCCCTCTTAACCTTTTAACCTCGTCTCCTACCCATCAACAGACCTGCTACTACAGCTGTAACTGGAACGGAAATAATCAGTCCGATGCTGCCCGCTACTCCCCGCACAACCTCTGTAGCAATAAGGTCTAAATTGATAATTTTAAGCCAAGGGGTCTCATATCCTAGGAGCAATAACAGCAGTGGCGTAGCTCCGCC
>CAZLTH010000042.1:0-1282 GCA_964562355.1 uncultured Syntrophomonadaceae bacterium
ATAATGCCGGGTACGAGAACCTCAAAGTGTTTGACGGTGGCTGGCTGGAATGGTCTGCAGATGACTCCTTACCCGTACAATTGCCATGCGTCAAAGCTCCAGTTCCAGGAACGCCAGACGAGCCGGAAGAAGAACCGGGAAGCGGCTGATAGTATCCTTATTCAACAGTTAGTTGAATTTACCACTTTCCGGTATTTGATTTTCTTATGCTGCATAAACAATTTCTGATGCCAAGCATAAGAAATATGTGTTAAGATTAGGCATGTTATAAAAATAACAAATCATTTAAAAGGAGAGGGTTTAAAATCATGAAAAAAAAGCTAAGAATCCTGTTACCATTTCTAGTTGTGATGTTGGTATTATCACTGGCGTTCGCAGGGTGCGGACCACAAGAGGACCCGCCTGCAGCAGATGACCCGCCTGCCGAGGAAACTCCGGAGCCTACACCTACGCCTGACGTACCAAGTGATGCAGAAATCGTAGCTGATGCAGCTATGGCTTACTTTGCTAACCTACCTGATGACAAAGAGTTAATCAATGAAGCCACCTTTGTGGAAAGAGTCTTGGCCGGAGAAGATATGTTTATCTTGGACATGAGAAGAGTAGAAGATTTTGAAGCAAGTCATGTAATCGGGGCTGTAAATCTTCCCATGTTTTCAGTTCTTGATGGTAATCTGGATAAACTGCCAGCAGATGAGACAATATACCTTTACTGCTATACCGGTCAAACAGCTGGACAACTAGTGGCGCTGCTAAATGTAGCCGGCTTTGATGCCAAATCGGTCAGATTTGGTTATGTGCGGGGAATCTCAACCATTGAAAATCACGAAGAAATTATGGGAACAATCCCTGCTGACTGGCCAGCAGTAACTAAACTAAACATCGAACCAGCCCTAGAAGCAGCTGTGAAAGGCTATTTTGCCGCCTTGGCAGACGTTAAAGACACTGAAGTTGCGAAAAACATAATCTCTGCCGAGAATGCCAATAAAGTCTTAAATGATGCCAACACCATGTTCCTGTCCGTAAGAAAGGCTGAGGATTTTGCTGCCATGCATATTCCTGGAGCTGTTAATATCCCTTATTCTCTAGGTATGCAAACAGAATTTGCTGCCCTGCCCGTTGATAAAACAATTGTTGTCTACTGCTATTCCGGACAGACATCCGGGCAGACCGTAGCTATCTTGAGACTGCTAGGCTATGACGCCGTATCATTAAACAGCGGTATGGGTGTAGGCAGAACAGGTGACCGCGGTTGGGCTAACGAAGGTTTCGAAACAACAAG
>CAZLTH010000042.1:1382-2722 GCA_964562355.1 uncultured Syntrophomonadaceae bacterium
CAACTTACCAACTTATTCACTTCTTAAACGCCTTTTACTCCAAATCCAACACCTTGTTAATTTTTTTAAACTTAGCAGCCACACTGCTGGCAGAAACGCTATATTTACTGGCAATTTCCTGCTGAGAAATATTCAAAAAGTGGAAACGCACCAAGCTGTACTCCAAGCCAGCAGCCCAAGTTTCTACCTTGCTTATATGCGGCATATTAGGAAAAACTGTATTGATATAGTCCAACCAAATAGCATGCAAATCTGCCATAAAATCTTCATCATATACACCGCTATCCTGCATTTTTTTCCAAGCACAATCCAAAACGCTCTGCCATTCTGGTTTCCAAAGAGGCGTTTTACTGCCCAAGTCTTCATTATTAACTTTTTGGAATTTACCATTATGAAAGACTTCCACGCCCTTCTTAACACCCATATCTTTCAAAGACAAAAGAGCCAACTGACGCAATCTTTCGTTCACCCAGGGGTTTTTAACAAACCTCCTTAAAGCAGTTTCTCCTTCTTTATCAGCAAGAATAGCATACCTAGAGATAATCTTCTCTTTAGTTTCATCATCCCAGTGGTACAAACCGGTAAGAAATACTTCTTTGAATCCATCATCTATTTTGTATAACCTTTTTATTTCCTGCTCAGTCGCTGTATTTAAAATACTAATATAAAGTTCTTCTGGAGTACGGAAGTTCGCCATATTCGCCCAATCATCTTCTATTTCTGCCATATCCGAATCTAAAGATGGCGGCATTGCTCCCTCATCCTCTGTAAGTGCTAGGAAAATTTCGGCGGCCTCATCCGCCATTTCCCCATCAGGAGTAAACATCAAATAAAGATATAGAGAGATTCGTGCCATCTCCATCTCTTCTAAAAGACCGTAGTTTATAGCCCTAGCAAAATAGCATTCTGTGCAGTTAGGATCTACTTTCTCTACAACATATTCAAACACCTTATTGGCTTCTTCCAGCTCCCCCCTGCGACTATGCAAACAACCTAGGCTATAATGTTTATACCCATCTTTCGGATCCATCTCCACAGCCTTCCGAAGATACAGCAGAGCTTTCCCTAAATCATTCTTTTGTAGATATAAATTACCTTTATCAAAATAGTAATCCGAATCCCTCTGAAACTGCACCACCTTTTCTCCGGTTAATGCCTTCTTTTTTTTCTTTGTGTAATCTGTTTTCATTTCGCAAATCCTCCACCCGAGGTTAAGAGACTAAAAGGTTAATAAGATCAAAAGACTAGTCTCTTCCCCTCTTACTCACTGATTTACTCGGGCAACCACAAGGGATTGCCCCTACGTCGCTGGCTCACTTTTCACTTTTCACTTTTCACTT
>CAZLTH010000042.1:2822-10828 GCA_964562355.1 uncultured Syntrophomonadaceae bacterium
TCACTTTTCACTTTTCACTTTTCACTTCCCCAGATACACACTACGTCCCAGCAGACGATCCCACTCTGTCCAACCCTTCTCTGCCCCATCACCTTTTGCAGCCACAATTTCAAACTGACTTAACCTAGCACTAGTCAGATCAGCATAAAAAAGAGCAAAAGCATTAAAGGTTTTCGGAACTTCGGGAGAGCCCCATTCTTTTTGTCCATGATGTGCTAAAATCATGTGTTCTAGCTCTGTCTGTAAATCAAAGGGGAATCTTTCCAATGATTCACATTTCTTTCTTATTTTTTCCAAACCAATAGCTATATGACCAATAAGCTTTCCCCTGTCCGTCAGATTAAAGCTGATACTTTTCAAGTCATATTCTTCTATCTTGCCTACGTCATGCAGTATAGCACCTGTTAAAAGAAGCGAGGCATTTAACTTTCCCGGATAAAGTTTCAACATCAAAAGACAAAATTCCGCTACTTCCAGTGAATGTTCCAGCAATCCTCCCAAGTAGTTATGATGCACCTTGCGGGCGGCAGGCGATAAAGAAAAGGTCTGACTGAAGTTTTTATCCTCAAAAAAAGATTCTATAAGTGATTTTAAATCAGGCTGGGTTATCTCTTTTTCTATTATTTGAAACAAGCGCTTAAGCATCTCATCCGTCTTCCTAGCACTGGATTTTTGCAAAGAATAACGATCTATCTTTTCTTCCGACAGTACCTGTAAGGAATTCACCACAACCTGCGGGCTGTTATTGTAATCCCCCACCTCGCCTCTAACCTGTATTACGACACCCGGCGAAAGTGCCATTTTCTTTGCCAGACTACCATTCCAGAGTATGGATTTAATTGACCCGGAGACATCTGACAGAAGAAGACGCACGAATCTTTCTTTTTCTCTGCTCTTATCAGTGAATTTATAATATTTTATTTCTGTTATCACAAAATAACTATCCACGATAGTGTCAAGCTTTAAATCTTTAACAAATTGTTTTTTGCTCATATTTCCCTCCTTTACGAGTGAGTAAGTGGGTAAGTCAGCCCATTCGACTGCGCTCAGAGCTTGCCCTGAGCGCAGTCGAACGGGGCAGGCTCTGTGGCTGTCAGTGACTAAGTAGGAACGAGGTTCAGGGTTCAGGGTTTAGGGAGAGAAAAACCTCCTGTTTCCCCGTCCCTCACTTACTCACTTACTCGGGCAACCACAAGGGATTGCCCCTACTCACTTCTCACTTCTCACTTTTCACTTTTCACTTTTCACTTTTCACTTTTCACTTACTCGGGCAACCATAAGGGATTGCTCTAGTTGCTTACTACTTAAGCAGCTTAGCTGAGTAGTTACTTAAAAACTAACTTTTTATCATCTACTTCTACTGAAATGACATCACCGCTCTTAAACGTACCCTTCAGCATCTCCTCGGACAATTTATCTTCCATATATTTCTGGATAGCCCGACGCAGAGGTCGGGCACCATAAACGGGGTCGTAGCCTTCTTCTGCCAAAAACTCTTTAGCTTCCTCGGAAACCACCAACTTTAGCTCATGTTCCTGCAATCTTATATTCAACTCTTGCAGCATTAAATCAACAATTTGACGCAGGTGTTCTTTTTCCAGTGAATGAAATACTATAACTTCATCAACTCTATTTAAGAATTCAGGTCTAAAGGTTTTTCGCAGCTCTCCTATTACACGATCCTTCATGTCTTCATATTTCTTTTCCTTGTCTGCAGCTCTAAAACCAACAACGGATTGTTTCCTGATCAGTTCAGCGCCTACATTAGAAGTCATGATCATCACTGTGTTGCGAAAGTCTACTGTCTTTCCTTTACCGTCTGTAAGTCTACCATCCTCTAGTACTTGAAGTAAAGTATTAAAAACTTCCGGGTGAGCTTTTTCTATTTCATCTAATAGAATTACGGAATAAGGTTTGCGTCGCACTTTTTCCGTCAGCTGACCACCTTCTTCAAACCCCACATAACCAGGAGGAGCCCCAATCAAGCGTGCTGTAGTATGACGCTCAGCATATTCAGACATATCCAAGCGAATCATAGCTTCATCATCGCCAAATAAGGCTTCTGCCAAGGCTTTGGCCAGCTCAGTTTTACCAACCCCCGTTGGTCCTAAAAAAATAAAAGAACCGATGGGTCTTTTAGGATCCTTCAAGCCGGCTCTAGCACGACGAATAGCACGAGAAACAGCTTTTACCGACTCTTCCTGACCGATAAGCCTACGATGCAAAATGGATTCCATCTTTAAAAGTCTTTCTGTCTCTTCCTCAACCAGTTTTTTGACCGGAATTCCAGTCCAACTAGAAACAATCTGAGCCACTTCTTCTGCCGTAACTGTAATATCATTCGTTACTTTTTGCTCTTTCCATTTCTCCTTTAAAGTGTCTAGATCCTGACGTATTTTTTGCTCTTTATCCCGAATCTTTGCCGCCGCTTCGAATTCCTGACCCTGCACAGCAGCCTCTTTTTCATTCTGGATTTGTTCTATCTCCTCTTCCAGTTTCTTTAAGCCTGGCGGCACAGTATAGTTTTGCAATCTTACCCGGGAAGCTGCTTCATCCATCAAGTCAATAGCTTTATCAGGTAAAAAACGATCTGTGATATACCTGTCAGATAACTTCACCGCTCCTTCTAAGACTTCATCTGGAATTTTAACCCGATGGTGAGCCTCATAACGATCCCGCAAAGCCTTCAGAATGATCAAGCTTTCCTCCTGAGTCGGTTCATCAACAGTAATCGGCTGAAATCTTCTCTCTAGTGCAGAATCTCTCTCCACATATTTACGGTAATCATCTAAGGTAGTAGCACCAATACATTGCATCTCACCCCTAGCCAGCGCAGGTTTAAATATATTGGAAGCATCAACAGACCCTTCAGCTCCTCCAGCACCAATTATAGTGTGGATTTCATCTATGAAGACTATAACATCACCTGCTTCACGGATTTCATTTAATATCCTTTTAAGCCTTTCTTCAAACTCACCCCTATATTTAGTTCCGGCCACTAATCCAGCCATATCAAGAGTAATAACTCTTTTATCTTTAAGTGTTTCCGGTATATTCCCAGAGATAATCCTCTGAGACAATCCCTCAACTATAGCTGTTTTCCCGACGCCAGGTTCACCAACCAAGCAGGGGTTATTTTTGGTGCGACGAGAAAGAATCTGCAGGACCCTCTCTATCTCTTTTCCCCGACCCACTACCGGATCCAATTTGTCTTCCCGGGCAGAACGAGTTAAATCACGTCCGAAATTATCCAAGGCAGGCGTTTTGCTCTTACTCTTAACCCTGCGACCACGTCCAGGCTTACCTGCGGGGACTTTTCCTTTGCCTAGACTCTGTAAGATTCTTTCCCTAGCTAATTCTAAATTCATACCCATATCGGCCAGTACCCGGGCAGCTATCCCTTCTCCTTCTCGTATCAAGCCTAGGAGAAGATGTTCAGTGCCTACATAATTATGCCCCAAGCCACGCCCTTCTTCAGTAGCCAGTTCGATCACTTTTTTGGCACGAGGCGTATAGCTTATTGTAGTTGAAGGTTTGTTCCCCTTACCAATAATCTTTACTACCTGCTGCCTGACAGTATTCAGGTCGACTCCAAAGGATTCCAAAACTCGAAAAGCTATACCGTCTCCTTCTTGAATCAGACCCAATAAAATATGCTCCGTACCAATAAAATCATGCTGTGATGATCTGGCTTCTTCCTGAGCAAATATTAAAACCTGCTGTGCTCTTTCCGTAAATCTACCAAACAAAAACATTTTATCCACCTCACTTTTTCATATTCACTAAGACAACTAACGTGCATTTTATCAGTTAGCAGTTGCCAGTTAACAGTTACCTAGGACTCGTCACCTCGGACTCTCGTCACTCAACTGTAAACTGTAAACTGTAAACTGTAAACTGTAGCGACATTACATCAACTAATTATCATTACTGTGCTTACCAACAAATATTAGTTTATAACCCACACTATTATATACCCTAACCCAATTGTTCTCGCAAAAACTTTGCTCGCATAGCTTCGCCAGTACCATCAAACTGCTCTTTTTCTGCCCGTTTTTGCAGGTTAGCCGGACGAGTCATAATCAATAATTCGTTTAAAAGCCGTAAAGGAATATCCTTTATCAACTGTAAATCAACCCCTAGCCTCAAGTTTGAAAGTAAGTGCATAGCCTCATCGGAAGACATAAGAGTAGCACTGGTTAACAAACCAAGAGCACGTCCAGAGAGATCTGCCAAGTAATCCTTGTTCTCATCAAGTAATTTTTGACGTACTTTCCGCTCTTGTTCAACTATCTGGCAAGTAACCTGATACAGGTTCTGCATAATCTCTGCTTCCGATGGTCCCAGTGTAACCTGGTTGGAAATCTGCACTAAATTGCCGCTAGCCTCTGTTCCTTCACCATAAAACCCCCGTACTACCAGTCCAATTTGAGGCACCGCCGCCAGAATGCGATTAATTTTGTTAGTCAAAACCAGCCCTGGAAGATGTACCATTACTGAGGCTCGTAAACCCGTACCTACATTAGTTGGACAAGAGGACAAATAACCTAATTCTTCATGAAAGGCATAGTCAATATGCTTTTCCAACAAATCATCGTATCTATTAATAGTTTCCCAAGCTTTATCCAGTTGCAAAGCAGGTACAAGGCATTGCATACGCAAGTGGTCTTCTTCATTCACCATAATGCTGACACCTTCCTCTTCCTGTACCATAACAGCACTATTATGCGATTCCTTTGCTAAAAGAGGACTGATAAGATGCTTCTCCACCAGCACATGCCTATCTAATGGTTCCAAGTCATTCACTTGCAAAAAAAGAAACTTTTCCTCCTCGTCCTGAGATTGAAAAATGTTTTTAACTTTATCCAATATCTCTACAGACTGACTGCCTGAAGAAAGAAAAGGAAATAGATAACCTGCTATGTTTCTGGCCAGACGAATACGACTACTGATAACTATCCCGGCTTCCGCCCCCTCTCCCATCAGCCACTTACCGTTTATTTCAAAAATATCTTTTGGCAAAATTTTCACTCTCCCCGTTCTTCGAACTTCTCTGCCATCTGGCGAAGCTCATCTCTTATTCGGGCAGCTTCTTCAAACGCCTCTGCAGAAATCTTTTTTTGTAGCTCTTCTCTCAAATGTTGCTTCTTCTTTTTAAAGCGCAGTGCCCCACCTGTCCGGACAGGCACTTTCCCATTATGGAGGTAGCTACCATGAATTCTTCTTAAAAAAGGTTTCAAAGGAGAGGCAAAAGTTTCATAGCACTGGCTACACCCTAAACGACCTATTTGCCTAAATTGGGAGTACGTCAGGTGACAGCTCTTACATTTCATTTCCGTGCAAGGCGCTGCCGTACCAGTATCACCTGCCTGAGAAAAAATACCTTCTCCTCCTAGCAAGCCTGCCAATAACTGGTGAAAAGAAAAAGTAGGTTCAAGAGAAAAATCCATCTCTTCGGATTCATGAGCACAAACTTCACATAAATGTTTTTCTGTTTTTTTATTATTAATAATCTTAGTTATATGAATCGTAGCCGTCCTTTTTTGACACTTCTGGCAAAGCATAATATTACACCTCCGGTATTTCAGGGCTTTCTCATTAACTTTTTTTATTGTTTCCTCATTGCCTCTTTTTTAACATAGGTAGAAAGCACCTTATGTTTTTCTACACTTAGCAAGGCAAGTTATTCTAGACAACAACCAACTCATCAGGAGTTAAAGTTAGTTTTTCTGCTCCCTGGGAAGTAATAAGCCAGGTGTTTTCAATCCCTACCGCTCCTTCTCCTGGAAAAATAAATTTGGGTTCTAAAGCTATAACTATGCCGACTTCCAGAATAAAAGCGGAGCCTTTGGAAATATAAGGAAATTCATCATACTCTAATCCCAAACCATGAGCAATAAACTTTACTTGTTCATCACCGTATCCCATAAAATACTGGGCAAAACCAGCTCTTTCTGCTTCCGCTATTGCCAAATCATAAAGATTTGCGCAATTTTCTCCAGGAAACGCTTTCCGGATAACAATTTCCTGTATCCTAAGAGCTGCCTGGTGAGCCTCTTGTAACTTTGTCGATAAAGTTCCAATAGCAAAACAACGCGCCATATCTATAACATAGCCATCTTTAGCACCACCATAATCTACCATTATGGGTTCTCTCGCCTGTATCGCTTTCCTGCCAGCACTTTGAGGCTGCGCCGGAGACAAACCCGCTCCGCCGGTAGGACTTTCCAGAAAAGTTAATCTGGCAGCATTGCTACCGCTAAAAAGATGACCAAAAAACATTTCCTGATTAAACCCTCGCATCCGTCCAAGCCCTTGATGACCATGGTTGCGCAAAAAGGATTCCAATCGACTAGCCAATGCTATCTCTGTCATACCTTCTGCCAAAATAGAAGGGATCTTGCTATACATCTCATCTGTAATGACAGCCATCTCACGAAAAAGACTTATCTCGTAAGGAGTTTTTATCATCCTGACTTTGCGAACCTGAAAAGAAACATCTGCCATCTCCGCCTCAGGGAAAATCTTCTGCAAGCGTTTAAACGAGGTTACCGGCAGGACATCTAGTTCTAGGCCGATGCAAGTCGGATTAAAACCATAATTTTTCAATACTGACGGTATTTCCCGGCTGCTTTTGATAGGGATAACATTTTGCAGAGCCGATTCCTCTCTGCCTCGGGAAAAACTGCGCTGTACCATGTACAATGGTTCTCCTTCTACCGGAATGTAGAGAAACCCTCGCTGCATACTCCCACTAAAATAGAACAAATCCATGTTTTCGCAGAGCAACGCACCGTCAATCCCACTTTCCTGCAAGAAACCTTGCAAACAATCACGCCGCACTTCCAATTCTTCCTTAGGAGTGTAACGCACTTCAGCTTCCCCCTTTATCTTGCCCCCATCTATTAGTGATGTTATCTATATATTAAAGCTAAAAAGCAGTACCTGTCAATCATAAACTGTAATTACTCTAAAACTAATTTGCGACTAAAAAAGGGAGCAAGCCCTTCACATCGACTTCCTCCCATTTTGGAGGTTGGAAAGTTGTAAATCTAACCTCTAAATAATATCTCTCGTCCCTCGTTCTTTCCCTCGTCCAATCTCTAACTTCTAACCTCTAATTAATACCTCTAACCTCTCGTTCCTCGGATCTCGTCAACCCCTGTCAACTGTCAACTGTCAACTGTCAACTGCTACAGATATGGCTTTACTTTTTCTATGAGTTGCTCTTTTGACTGTAACCCTACTAGTGTAAGAACATCTTTCCCACCCTTAAAAACAATCATGGTAGGAATGCTCATTACACCATACTGACCAGCAGTCCCCCTGTTTTCATCCACATTAACTTTGGTCACCTTTAGCTTGCCAACTAATTCATCGGCCAGTTCTTCCAGCACAGGACCCAGCATACGGCAAGGACCACACCAAGCAGCCCAGAAATCTACCAAGACAGGTTTTTCCTCTTCCAGAACTTCTGCCTTGAAATTATCATCTTTTACTTCTATAACATTTTTACTCATAATTATCATAACTCCTTAATTTTCACTTCTCACTTATCCACTCAGGCAACCACAAGAGACTGCTCCTCCATAACTGGCAACTGTTAACTAATTCCAACACTCAATTCTCAATTCGTCCTCAACCCATCTTGTCCATCCTGTTATCCTGTCAACCGTCCCCTAATTCTCCATATGGACTCCCTGCCTTCGCTATCGCTTGTCAGGCACTCGTTCAGGCTCGTATTCCTCGCCTTCACTTCTCAATTCTCAATTCTCACTCTACTCCTCCAAAAAATTCACAGCTGCCATAGCAGCAATCGCCCCATCAGAAGCAGCCGTTATTACTTGACGCAAAAACTTAACACGTAAATCTCCGACAGCATATAACCCCGGTACTTCTGTCTCCATTTTCTCACTGGTTTCGATAAAGCCTCCCACTGTTGAAGACAGGGAAATCTCTTTCAAAAAAGAAGTGTTGGGGTCATGTCCTACATAAAAAAATACACC
>CAZLTH010000043.1:0-8788 GCA_964562355.1 uncultured Syntrophomonadaceae bacterium
AGTTACAGTATTTTAACACATAACGGGACCTAAAGGCGAAGGTCTTAGACTTGGTGGCAGAAAATAAAAATAAGAAAGGAGTGAAAGCAAAAATGAAAAAATACGGCAACATAATGGATGCCTTTATCGCTATTGTCCCCCATTTGAATGCTATGACCCAGGATGATATGGCGGTAGCCATTGCAGATGCTAAAACCCAACGTGTTGTTGCCTACTACCCGGGCGAAAAAATTGATCTCAAAATGAAAGTAGGTGGCCATTACCCGGAAACAACCTTAGGCTGGACGGCTATCAAAGAAAGGAAAAGAATCGTCAAAAAAATGGATAGCAGCACTTTTGGCGTTCCCTATGTCGGCATAGGGATGCCTATCAAGGAGCCGCAAACAGGAGAAATTCTGGGGGCTATTGCTACAGTTAAAAGCTTGGATAAGCAAGATGAAATTTTTAAAACGGCAGATAGTCTTTTTAAATCCATTGAAACTCTTGTCGACTTAACAGACGTTCTTTCCAGCAATTCAGAGGAACTAACAGATGTTGGGAAAGACTTACACTCATTTGCTGGTGAATTAAGTGGCAAAATGGGTCAAACGAATCAAGTTTTAAAAGTAATCCAAAAAATCACCGCTCAAACCAATCTTCTAGGGTTAAATGCTGCCATTGAAGCTGCCCGTGTAGGTGAGATGGGTAAAGGTTTCGGTGTAGTAGCTGATGAAATAAGAAAGTTAGCAGAAAACAGTTCCAGTTCTTTAAAAGAAATCGAGAAAATATTGGAAAGTTTAAGAAAATCAAACCAGAACATTAATGAAAAAACAGCATTTATGGAAGCAATTGTCAGCAAGCAAGCAGAAAAAACTCAAAATGTCTCTGCTGCTCTGCAAGAGATTAAAGCTATAGCAGATATGCTGGTAAAGTTTGCGGAAGATTTGGTTTGAAAACAAATAACAATGTAAGTTAGTTGCCTTTGGCAGTAGATGTTAACGCAGGGGAGGAGTACCTCAATGGAGGGTAAAAAGCCTGGTGTTTCAGAAAATTCAATTTTGTACGAGATTGTTTCCTTTTCTTGGCAGGGGCAGGGCGAGGATTTTATAACTGTAATTGGTGAAAAAGCAGCAAACTTGCTGGGAATTTGTCGCCTAGCGTTAATTGAAGGAGATCAAGAACAACAAATATGTTCAGGTTCATGGGGCTTTACTGGGGAAGAGGAGATCTGGGCCAGCATAAAGAATCCCGGCAAGGGGGCTTTTTTATATCCCCTGCACAAAGAGATAGCAGGTTTTTTGTATTTGGAACAGCCAGATGATCTCTCCGAAGCGGACAAGCGATTGTATGCTGCTTTTGCTTGTCGCATTGAGGATATTTTACGGGGGGAAAAGAAGCTGAGGGCTTTGCAGGAGCGTGGTGAAGAAAACTACCGTATTCTGGTAGAACGGGTTGACGATGGCGTTGCTATCATTCAAGATTTTCGCCTTGCTTATGTTAATTTGCATTTGGCTAAGATGGTAGGTCGTAAAAGGGAAGATTTGCTGGGAACTCCTTTTGCCGTTTATGTACACCCAGGGGACGTGACTTTACTGCTTGATCGTTTCAAGCGTCGCATGGCTGGGGAAAAGGTGCCCTCTTTATATGAAACTGTTTTATTGCATAAAACAGGTCGAGAGGTAAAAGTAGAAATTAACGCCGGAATTATCTTTCACCAGGGGGGTCCTGCCAATTTGGTGTTGGTGCGAGATGTTGGTAAGCGCCGGCACACCGAAGAAGCTTTACGTACTTCAGAGGAGAGGTATAAAGAAATCCTGGCTACTATTGAAGAGGGTTATTACGAAACAGATTTAGCTGGCAATTTTGTTTTTTTTAATGATTCACTATGCCGGATTATGGGCTATACTGCGGCAAAATTACAAGGGCTGAGTTATAAAAAACTTGTCAAAGACCCCGCAAAGATTTTTCGTGCTTTTAACCAAGTTTTTCGTACTGGCAAAGCAGAAAAAAACCTTATTATGGAAGTAGAGTCTGCAGACAATAGGGAAATTATTACTGAAATTTCTGTTTCGCCAATTAAAGATAAAAACGGCCAGGTCACAAGCTTTAGAGGTATTGCTCGGGATGTTACGGAGCGTAAAATTTATGAGGAAAAATTGAAGTATCTTAGCTTGTACGATCCGGTAACAGATATTTATAATAGACGGTACTTTGAAGAAGAGATGCGTCGTTTAGAAGGTGGAAGAGAATACCCTGTAAGTATTATCAGTGCTGATATTGACGATTTAAAGCTGGTTAATGACACCTTGGGACATGCTGCCGGAGACGACCTTTTGAAAGCCTGTGCCGCCATTTTAAAAAAAACAGTAAGAGAAAAAGATGTTTTGGCTCGTGTAGGAGGAGATGAATTTGCTGTCATTTTACCCCGTACTTCTTTCAAAGAAGCACAGGCCATTATTAGGCGAATTATAAGTAATGTCACGATACATCAAGAAACTCACACTGCTCTTCCTTTAAGTATTTCTTTGGGAACCGCTGTCAGTGAGAGCGCTGCGCATCCTTTGACGCACGTCCTTAAAGAAGCAGATGATAATATGTATAGAGATAAGCTTTCTCGTAGTTCTGCATCTGGCGGTACGGTGGTCAGCACTCTTATAAAAACACTTAATGAGAGGGATTTTATAACCGGAGGCCACACAGAAAGGTTAAGTAAGATGTCTCGAAAACTAGGCGAAACAATTGGTTTACTTCCCAAACAGTTAAATAACTTAATTCTGTTGTCTCACATGCATGATCTAGGGAAAGTGGGTATACCCGATCGTATTCTTTTCAAACCCGGTAAGCTAACCGAAAAGGAATGGCAGGAGATGAAGCGTCATCCGGAAATTGGTCAGCGCATAGCCAAGTCATCTTCGGAATTGCAGCACATAGCAAACTTGATTTTATTGCATCATGAACACTGGAACGGCAACGGTTATCCTTTAGGATTGCAAGGAGAGAAGATACCTGTAGAATGCCGTTTGTTGACCGTTATAGACGCTTATGATGCTATGACCAACGAACGCCCTTACAGAAAAGCTGTATCACCTGAAAAGGCTCTGCAGGAAATTATTCGTTGTGCTGGCACTCAGTTTGATCCCATGATCGCAAAAGTTTTTACAGAAACTTTCAAAAGATAGAAGCAAGTAGTTGGATTTAAAATGTAACCAAAACTTAAACTTCCTGTAACCGTGTTGTAACAATAGGGGGTTATACTATAAATAGTTTGACCCCCTCTTTATATATATTTTTTGAGCGTGGCTTTTTGTAAGCCACGTTTTTTTGTTTTGGCATAAAAAGATGAAATTTTTACTAGCAGGAGAATACACGCTCAATAACGAATAATGCTTTGATGTTATTCTACAGGGGGGATTTTTGTGGAGAAGAAAATACTGGTTGTAGATGACGAGAAACCTATTGCAGAAATATTGAAATATAACTTGGAAGAAGAGGGGTTTATTGTTGAGCTGGCTTTTGATGGAGAAACAGCTGTGCGTAAAGTAGTGAATGAGAGACCAGATCTGGTGCTTCTAGATATTATGATGCCCAAAAAGGATGGGTTTACTGTTTGCCGGGAAATAAGACAGACAACAACTGTGCCGGTTATCATGTTAACAGCTAAGGAAGACGAAATAGATAAGATTTTGGGTTTAGAGTTGGGTGCAGATGATTATGTTACCAAGCCCTTTAGTGCCAGAGAAGTAGTAGCTAGGGTAAAAGCAACTTTGCGGCGAGTGGAAATGACTACAGACAAAGCTGTAAAAGAAAGAATTCTGGTATGTGGTGACCTTTGTCTTGATGCTGAACGGGCAGAAATAACAAAGAAAGGGAATCCCCTTCCTTTGACCTATAAAGAGTTTACTTTGCTCAGTTTTTTTCTCAAATATCCGGGACAGGTCTTCTCCCGGGAAAAGCTGCTGGATCAAGTTTGGGGCTACGATTATCCGGGTGATGTGAGGACCGTAGATGTTACTATTAGGCGTTTACGCGAAAAGATAGAAGAAACCCCGGCCACACCTTTCTATATTCGCACTCGCCGGGGCTTGGGTTATTACTTGAGGAGGCCTTAAAGCTTTATGTTTAAAAGTATGCAGTGGAAAATAGTTTTAATTTATTCTCTGTTGACTCTTTTATCCATGCAGTTTCTAGGTGCTTATTTGATACAAGCTGTAGAGAAGTACTATCTCAATAACTATTTGGCCAATATGGAAATACGGGGTCGACTTTTGGCCGGGTTTTTGGAAAGATATTTGCTGGCAGAAAAAGATGCTGAAAACATCTCTGTTTTAATTAATGAGTTTTCAGCCCAATCGGGAACAGATATAATGGTTTTGGATTCCTACGGTCGAGTTGTCGCTGACTCTAGGAGAGCAAGTTTCATGCAGGGGAGGCGTATATTCCAAGATGAGGTTTCCCGGGCACTAACCGGTAGCAAGGGGGAGGCCATAAGGATACTCCCGGATACTAATGTCAGACAAAAATATATGGCTTTGCCAGTCAAAGCAGGAGAAAATGTTTTGGGGGTTCTTTATCTTACGGACTCCTTAGAGGAAGCAGATGCCACTATAAGACAGGTACAAATTATTTTCATGACCGGTGCTATGTTGGTTTTAGTCATTACCATGCTTTTGGGATTTATTCTGGCCAGAACCATTACCCATCCTATACAAGAGGTTACAGCCAAAGCAGCACAGATGGCTAAAGGGGATTTTAATCAGCAGATTGAGGTTAAATCACAGGATGAGATAGGGCAGTTAGGCAACATGTTTAATCATTTGACCCGGCGCCTTAGAAACACTTTAAAAGAGATTTCTGCTGAAAAAGATAAAATCGAAGCTATTTTAAACTACATGACAGACGGAGTAGTAGCTGTAAATGAAGCTGGGGCAATAGTGCATTTAAATCCGGCAGCCAGCGAGATGGTGGGATCTGATTTTTTTAACCTCTTTCCTCGACAAGGATTGCTGGCATTATTGGAGAAAGAAGGACAGGAAACACGAGAAATAACTTTAAAGAAGTCTTCCTATCGCTTTATTAAAGCTCAGCTGGTTACCTTTAGAGCCTCTCAGGAAGACTTGCGAGGCATTTTGGTGGTGCTGCAAGATTTGACCAAAGAAAAAGAGTTAAATCGCAGGCAGGAAGAGTTTGTAGCTAATGTTTCGCATGAATTAAAGACTCCTCTGACTACAGTAAAAAGTTATGTAGAAACTTTGCTTGATGGTGCCATGGACGAGCCGCAAACTAGGAAAAACTTTTTGCAGGTTGTGGAAGGTGAAACAGAAAGAATGGTACGTTTGGTGCGAGATTTGCTGGTTCTTTCACGCTTGGATTATCGCCAGCTTACTTGGCATATGAAAGAAGAAGATTTGGGAGAACTTTTAAGGGAGGTGGCCCGGGAATTTAGATTTAAATATCCTTTGCCTGCTTTGTCTCTGGAGTTGGAGCAGCCTCTTTTACTTCGGTTGACTTTTGATCGGGATAAAGTAAAACAAGTGGTTAGCAACATTCTCAGTAATGCCTATAAGTTTACACCACCAGAAGGGGAAATTGCTTTAAAAGGTTTTGCCGTGGAGGAAGAGGTTACTGTTATTGTGAGAGATACAGGGGTGGGGTTGCCGGTAGCAGAAAAGTCAAGGGCTTTTGAGCGATTTTACAGGATAGATAAAGCTCGTTCTCGTCATTCAGGTGGTTCTGGCTTGGGTCTAGCTATAGCTAGGCAGTTGGTAGAGGCACATGGTGGTGAAATTTGGCTGGAAAGCACACTAGGAAAAGGTACCACAGTATCGTTCACTCTGCCCCGAGATTTGGCAGTGGAAGGAGGGGTGGGTGCTTGAAGGAGATAATTAAGAGTATAATATTAGGATTTTTAGTCTTGACCAGTCTTGGTCTTACCTTCGTTCTTTGGTATGGCACCCCTGACTATGAGATAAGTAGACCCTTATTGTCGGAAAGGATTCACTTTACTAACCCTCGTATGCTGTCGGAAATAATTTTGCCGACAAGAGTGGTAGTTCATCTGGGAACAGAAGAATATCGTCTTTTATTTCCAGGGCAGGATTTGTACAATAGCGTAATGAGAGTTTTTAATGAGTATTTTGGCGAGAGAATAGTTTATGCGAAGGAAATAACTGCTGATGAGTGGTCAGTAGCTTTAGAGGAACAAGGGTTGTTGTTGTATTATTCTTATCCCATTTCTTTTAAAATTAATGACGCTGGTTCGTCTGAGAACAAAATTTTTACTAGCAAGGTGTTTTTGTTAGGAAAAGACGAAAATTCTCGACTCATGTTTCGGTCACAGGAAGGTCTTTTTTTTCAGACAGGGAATCTGAGGGGGAGCTTGTTTGATTATGACCTCCGTAACCAACTCTTCCTCAACGAAACAAATACTTTTTTTCGCCGGGCAGAAGAAGATGATCTTCCTAGTGAAGGGGTGTTCCTAGCAGGGGATATTTATATTCCTTTAGGGACGATAAGAATGTCTGCTTTAACAGGAAAAACAACGAGAGTGGATATAGAAAGAATTAAAAAAGTGTTTTTTGCTGACCTCTCTTTAGTAAGGCGTATAGAAGAAAAAGATGGTGCTGCTATTTATACAGATGGCCGAAAGGGTTTACGAGTTTATATTGATGGAGCCATAGAATATACTTCGGCTGTAACCATGGAGGCACTGCCCCTAAATGAGCAGTCATTGCGTTTAGCCGGAGAAGTTGTGGCCTTGTATGGTGGGTGGGAAGAGAACCTGCATTTATGGCTACCTCCGGGAAAAGAAGTCTCGGCGACTGGCGGACAGAAGATTTTTTTTCGTTCTTTCTTTCAAGGAAAACCTTTTGTATCTAGGGAAGGATGCTTAAACCTTGTTTTGACGGAGCGAGGGGTGCAGTCTTTTTTTCGCCGCCTAGTATTTCCCTGGCAACCGGAAGGAGAAGGGAAAGAGGCGTATTCCCTAGAAGTTATTCGGGCAGAAGAAGCATTGGTTAAAGGTTTTGATTATCTGCTGCAAGAAAAATATGGACAGGTACAAATCGGCTTGACTGATCTTTATTTGGCTTATTATCGGCGAGACTCAACAGGAGAAATAAGTCATCTTCTACCTGTTTGGGTGCTGGAGACGGATGTAGCTGGAATGGTGATTCTTGATGCTCATACAGGTCTGTTTTTGAATAGATTGGTGTTTGATTAATGTGAAGTGAAAAATGAAAAGTAGGGGCAATCCCTTGTGGTTGCCCGGGGGGTGACGAACGAGTCCCTGCCAAGTGGTGAGTCCGAGGAGGACGAGGACAAACGAGTGCTGACGAAGGCGATAGCCAAGTCAGGAGTCCGGAGAGCGCCGGCAGGAAGTCCGGGCAAGTCGGGAGTCCGAGCGAACTGAGGAGTGAAAAGTGAAAAGATGAGAAAGAACAATGGTGTTGAGAGCAAATTTGTTGCTTTACAGGAGTTGAGGGAGAAGTGGGAAGATTGTACAGATTGTCCCCTGTCGGCGGAACGAAGCCAGACTGTTTTTGGCGAAGGAAATCCGGCAGCGACCCTTTTATTGATTGGAGAAGGTCCCGGAAGGGAAGAAGATCGTCAAGGTCGTCCGTTTGTAGGTGCGGCCGGACAGCTTTTGGATAAGATTTTGGTTGAGGTAGGATTTTCTCGAGAAGAAGTTTTCATTGCTAATGTGGTTAAGTGTCGTCCCCCCGGGAACAGAATCCCTCGTGACGAAGAGGTTTCTGTTTGCTTCAATAAATTGCAGCAGCAGATTGCAGTAATAAAGCCGGCAATTATTATTCTTTTGGGAGCTACAGCTTTAAAAGCCTTTGTAGGCTCTACTCCTCGTATAACTAAAGTCAGAGGGAGCTGGCTAGAACATGATGGAATAAAAGTTATGCCGACCTTTCATCCAGCGGCACTTTTGAGGAATCCATCTAGGAAACGTCCGATGCGGGAAGATATTAAGGCGGCAAGAGTATTGCGCGATACTTTTGTTGCTAAAGGGGGCGAAAGCGATGCCTAAAAAAATACTTCTAGTAGATGATGAGAAGACGCTGGTAAAAGTGTTGAGATTCAATCTGGAGAAAGAGGGGTATGAAGTTTGTTGTGCATATGATGGCGAAACAGCTCTCTCTTTGCAGGAGAAAGAGCAGCCAGACTTAATAATTCTGGATTTGATGTTGCCGAAAGTAAACGGGTTTGATGTTTGCAAAAAAATAAGAAAAACGCAGAGTGTCCCTATTATCATGCTTACAGCTAAAACAGAAGATATAGATAAAATACTGGGGCTAGAGCTAGGTGCGGATGACTACTTGACCAAACCGTTTAACCCTAGAGAGTTGCTTGCTAGAATCAAGGCTATCTTGCGACGGTCCATATCTGACACGAACATAAAGCCTCATTTGGTAGAGTTAGATGAACTTAAGGTCGATCTTTTCAGACATAAGGTCTGGGTTAAGGGCAAGGAAATAGACTTGACAGTTAAAGAGTTTGCCCTTTTAAGTCTTTTGCTTACTACCCCTGGGCAGGTTTTTTCACGGACACAACTCTTGAAGCAGGTTTGGGGAGCCGATTATTTTGGCGATATTAGAACGGTAGATGTTCATATTAGACATTTGCGGGAAAAAGTAGAAGAAGATCCTAGCAAGCCATATTATGTGGTTACTGTCTGGGGAAGCGGTTATAAGTTTAGAGATTAAATTAGTAAGTAAATTAGTAGGTAAGTAAGTCAGTAAGTCAGTAGGTCAGTGGGTCAGTGGGTCAGTGGGTCAGTGGGGGGCGAAGAATGGATAGCTAG
>CAZLTH010000043.1:8888-10452 GCA_964562355.1 uncultured Syntrophomonadaceae bacterium
CCCACTTACTCACTCGTAATACTGACTTACTCGTCCATTTGAGAGGATGAGAGGGTGTTTAAAGGAATTCGGGGCAGGCTTATTTCAACTTACATTGTAATTATTTGTGCTGTGATGATTATCATCAGCATTTTCCTTCTAAAAATCCTAGAGGACTACTATCTGGATTACCAGCGAGAAACCATGAGCAATGCTGGCAAGCTGGTAGCAGAGATGTCTACGGTTTTTGTTAGGAATGAAACAGACTTAGTTGCTTTGAGTTCTCTGACGAAAGAAGTAAGCCGCCAAATTAATGCTCGGGTAATTATTTTGGATCGGCGAGGATTGGTATTAGGTGATTCTGTTCGTGTGGGAGGATTTTTGGGTCGTCATTTAGATCGTCCGGAGATTGAGAAATCGCTGGTGGGAGAGATAGGCAGCAGTATGCAGTACAGTGCCCTTTCTGGACAGCGAATTAAGCAAATGGCAGTACCTATTGTCGAAGCAGGTGAAGTAATAGGGGTTGTCTTTCTAGCCTCTTCGCTGGAACATGTTTATGAAACCTTGCGAGCGGTAAGGTTTTTTTTAGTGACGGCTACCCTGCTGGCTTTGCTGCTAGCAGGGACTTTAGCGACCTTTTTATCTAAAAGCGTTACTAATCCCATTAAGGAATTAACTGTGGCTACCAGAGAAATGGCTGCAGGTCAATTAGAGCAGAAAATAGCTATCCATAACCGGGACGAAATAGGACAGCTGGCAGGGCAATTTAATATTATGGCTTTGAAAGTTGCGGAAACTAATAAAAGATTACGAGATTTTGTAGCCAACGCTTCTCATGAACTACGTACCCCTTTGACTACTATTAATCTTCTAGTAGCTTCTCTGAAAGACAACGTCGAAGAAAAAGAAATAAGAGATGAATTTATAGAGGATATAGACAAAGAGACTCAGCGCTTGATTAGGCTGGTAGAAGACCTTTTAAATCTGGCGCGCTTGGAGAGAAAAGGAAACGTGCTACTTAAAGAACCTCTGGACTTAATTAAAGTAGCCAGAGAGGCGGCAGCCTCTGTTGTTCGGTTGGCGGAAGCACGGGGCTTGAGGTTAAGTTGCGTGAATCGCGAGCAGGATATTGAGATTATGGGACAGGAGGAAACAATAAAACAGGTGCTGGTTAACTTGCTGGATAATGCGGTTAAACACACATTATCCGGCGGACGCATTCGTCTGGAAGTGAGAAAAGAAGCAGGCTTTGCTAGTGTGGTGATAACCGATACGGGATGCGGTATTCCGCCAGCTGATCTGGAAAAAATCTTCCAGCGGTTTTACCGGGTGGACAAAGCTCGTTCCCGGGAGTTAGGAGGTACAGGCCTTGGGTTGGCAATTACCCGGGAAATAATTAAGCAGCACGGTGGGAAAATATGGGCAGAAAATAGAGCAGAGGGAGGAAGTATGTTTTGCTTTCTCTTGCCGCTATCAAATATTAAGAAAGATTAATGGGAAGGCAGGCTTATATTAACAGAATGTAACCTACAGTTTGTAATTAATAGATATAATGGAATAGTGACTAAGTGACTAAGTGACTAAG
>CAZLTH010000044.1:0-10396 GCA_964562355.1 uncultured Syntrophomonadaceae bacterium
CAGGGAGAAACTTTTTATGCGACCGGGCAACAGTGAAAAACTTTTTGCTCAGCACGAGGAAATATACCAAGCGATTGCAGCTGGCGACCCTGAAGCAGCCCGCCAGACCATGCGGTGTCATCTGAAGTTTGTCAGGGAAGAAATTTCTCTTTATGAGAAAAATCCTAGAGGTTAGGTAGACCACTCTATACAGAGCTCCAATTAGAATTTCTTCGGACAAGTTTCTTCTTTCAATTTTTACACCTGCTGTTTTTAGTTATATCATTAATAAGAGATATAACTAAAAACAGCAGGTGTTTTGGGTATATTAATTATCACAGCTTTCTGTAGAGTTTGTAGGAACTGGGTTTTAAGACCGGGTTGATGGTATGAATTGTTGGTAGAAAAAGTTTTAATTTTAAGAGGATATTTTTCTCAATCTAGAAATTTCGTTGTGTGGCAGGGACTCTATACATTTTATACCACTTAATGGCATTGCTTTTGCATATTATAATGGAAGAGAGAGGTAAAAAAATGATTGATAAAATAAAAAAGCTACTTCAAAATGAAGATGAAAAGAACCCACTGACAGATGGTCAAATTGCTGTGCCTCTCAAGATTAGGAGAGAGCAGGTTACGCTTCTGCGCCAAAAAGAGGGTATTCCAGATTCCCGGCAGCGACGCAAACCTTATGTGATAAAAAAGATTAAAGAGGTTTTGCAGAAGGTTCCTGATATTTCTGACAGAGAGTTGACTTCTGTGGTCAAAAGAGCTGGCTTCGATATTTCAAGACATATTATTCGACAATATAGGAGAGAATTAGAGCCAAACGCTCAAGGGGTGAAATCCAAGGATAATACTACTTTACACAGTACGAGTGATTCATTTGCACATATTGTTGGTTTTAGGGACAGTTTAAAACCTCTCATTCAACAAGCAAAAGCTGCTGTTCTTTACCCACCTAGAGGGCTGCATACTTTGATTTTAGGAGAACCGGGTGTGGGGAAAAGTGATCTGGCAGAGGCAATGTATCGCTTTGCAAAAGAGGCTGCAACTATCGCTGCAACTGCTCCTTTCGTCTTTTTTAATGCTGCTGATTATGCAGATAATCCTCAGTTATTAATGGCACATCTTTTTGGATACGTAAAAGGGGCTTTTACCGGAGCGGAAACTGATAAGGAAGGGTTGGTAGAAAAAGCAGATGGCGGAGTGCTCTTTCTTGATGAAATTCATCGTTTGTCCCCGGAAGGGCAAGAGCTCTTATTTTACCTTATTGATAAGGGGAAGTTTAGACGGCTTGGAGAGACTGCTGCCGTAAGAGAAGCAAATATTATGATTATAGCAGCAACAACAGAGAAGCCGGAGACATCTTTGCTTGTTACATTTAGGCGGAGAATACCGATGGTTATAGAGATACCACCGCTTTCTTCAAGACCTTTGGCTGAGCGAAACGAGTTAATAACTGAGTTCTTTCATAAAGAGGCAAGAAGAACCAAAACCGTTATTGAAGTTGCTCCTGACGCAATCAGGGCGTTTATTCTTTCTGATTATCCCGGAAATGTTGGTCAGCTATCGAGTGATATTCAGGTAGCTTGCGCAAGGGGATTTTTAAATCATATCGTCAATCAGGATACAAGAATAAAGATTGATGTTGAGAATCTATCTTCACACGTTCGTAAGAGCTTATTAAAGATTCAAAATCGTATGGATATGAAGGGGTTTACAAACATTGTAAATCTCGTCGTGTGTCCTGATGATCAACCAGTCAAATCTATGTTCAGAGAAGATTTATATACTCTTCCTTCAGAAATTTACCAGCATATTGAGCAGAGATACCAAGAGCTTCAGAAACAAGGAATGCTTCATGAGGCAATTAATTCAATAATTGGAGAAGAACTTAAGCGACGATTTGAAAGAATGATCAAAAATATTAGATCTACTGTTAGGCCTCTGAAGAAAAAGGATTTAGTTAAGATTGTTGGGGTAGAAGTAGCAGATGTAGTAGAAAAAATGTTGAGAATTGCGGAAACAAAATTTGGAGTTACCAAAGGAAGTTTGTTTTATTGTCTGGCAATTCATCTTAGCACCACCCTAGATAGGATGCGTCAGGGCAAGGTTATTGTGAATCCTCAGCTACCTAAAATCAGAAAAGAATATTTAATTGAATATAAGGTTGCTAAGGAAATGGTGAAATTATTCGAAAAGACAATGAAAATTACTTTACCGGAAGATGAAGTTGGGTTTGTCGCCATGTATCTCCGCATGCTTACAGAAAAGGAAGAGGCCATAGATGAAGGGAGAATAGGCGTAGTACTGGTATCACATGGGCATGTAGCGAATGGGATGGCAGAGGTAGCAAATCGCTTGCTAGGGGTTGACCATGCGAAAAGTGTTGAAATGGCATTGGATGAGAGTCCGGAGACAGCTCTGGACAGGACTATAGAAATGGTGAAAAACGCGGATGAAGGCAAAGGTGTTCTTTTACTGGTCGACATGGGTTCTCTGGTTACATTTGGTGAAATAATTACAGAAAGAACAGGGATAAAGACATGGGTCTTAAGCAGAACAGACACACTTATGGCTATAGAAGCTCTGAGAAAAGCGATGTTGCCTGGAATTACTCTTGCTGAAATTGCTGAGACATTGATAGAAAACCAAAAATATGTTACCTGGGTTTCGAAAGGCAAGAAGTCAGAAGTTGGCTTAAAACAAAAAGGTAGAATTGATATTAGACCTAAAGCTTTTGTAACAATATGTATTACTGGTCAAGGGGCGGCCGAAAAAGTAAAAGAGATGGTAGAAAAAGTAATTAGTAGAGAAGTGTCAGAGTACATTGAGATTATTCCTATAGGGGTGCTTAATGGTGATATTTACCAGACAATAGCTGATATTCAAAAATCTAAAGATATTATAGCTATAATAGGAACAATTAACCCCAGCGTAAAAAATATTAAGTTTATTTCAGTTGAGGATATTATCGCTGGGGAAGGACTAGTACAAATTAAGGAGATGATTGCTGATCAACAGCACTGGTATTGTGAGGATAATGTTTTTGAGGGACCAACTAATTTATCAGAAATAATTACTCCTGAGTTATCCCTAATTGATCTTAGAGCGAAGACGAAAGAGTCTGTAATTGAAGCTCTGGGCTCAAGGTTAGTAAAGAATGGGTATGCTAAAGATGACTTTGTTCGGGGAGTATTTGCAAGGGAGAAGATAGGAATTACTTTATTTGGGAATGGGGTGGCAGTACCTCATGCCGATCCGTCATATGTAATAAGACCGGCTGTGGCATTGGCCAAACTTCAAAACAGTATTGACTGGGGTGAGGGGCAACAAGTGAGTGTTGTATTTATGACAGCATTATTACCGTCCTGCCTAAATGTCATTCTTGATATTTATAACATTACCAATTCGAAGGAGATTATAACCTCCTTAAAAAAAGCCAAAAATTTCAAAGAGGCAGTCGTTGCCATAGACCTAGGGAAGCGATGAAGCAACAAATATAGTTGAGAAAGGGGAAGATATGAGTGGATATTATGGATTTTTTCCAGGAAGATATGGTTATTGCACAGCTGAAGGCAAAGAATAAAAAAGACGTAATAGCCGATATGAGCAGTTTGTTGTTCGAAAAAGGGTATGTTAAAGAAACTTTTTTTGAGGCGATTATGGAAAGGGAGCAAAAGTTTCCTACCGGATTAGTTATGAAAGAAATAAATGTAGCAATTCCACATACAGATGCTGAGCATGTAATAAAGCCAGTAATTGTGGTAGGCTCATTAGCTGCTCCAGTAGATTTTTATGAGATGGCAGATCCTGAAGCTAAAATAAAAGTAGATATAGTTTTTCTTATTGCTATAAATGAAAGCCATAGTCAGCCGCAATTGTTACAGAAGCTGATGTCAATTTTTCAGGATAATGGTCTGTTATCATCAATAAAGCATAGCAGTAGTTCCTCGGCCATAATTTCACATATCAAAAAGAATCTTAATTAATTTGTTCTGATGGAAGAGGGGAGTGAGATTAAAGGGAAACTTGCTATTTGATTCAAATATAAAAATAGGTAGATGAAAAAGAAAGGATGAACTAAAAATGTCAGTGAATTCTAAAAAGGTATTAGTAGCTTGTGGGTGTGCGATTGCTACGTCCACAGCAATTGCTGAGAAAATTAAGAGGCTTGCAGAAAAAAATAATATTCCTATAAAGGTTGACTTGTGCAGAGCTGTTGAAGTGCCAAGCAAGTCTTTAACTTTCAAGCCGGATTTGGTTGTAGTTTCTACTAAAACACCTCCACCGGCAGATTCATCAGTTCCCTACTTAAAAGGTATAGCTTATTTGACCGGCATTGGTGAAGATAAACTCAATGCAGAGGTTCTGAAAGTTTTACGATCCTGATTAATAGTTGTGGGGTTAGGGGTATTGAGTTCCTATTGAATCTTGTGCTGACTGAAAAGGAGATGATGATTGATGGGTTGAATGGAAAGAAGGTGCAGAAGGTAACAAAAGTAAACTGTTAATGGCGTTGCGGTTTGATGAGTTGGAATGTGGACAATCTTGTTAATCTTTTATCAAAAACCTATTTTACCTGGAAGGAGAAAAATAATTATGGATTTTTTAATGGGCATAATAAACTTCATAACAGGTGCTGGTCCTCCGGTTATGATGCCAGTTATCATTACTCTTCTTGCCGTGGCATTTGGAGTTAAACTGGGGCGTGCACTTTTAGCCGGGCTGACTGTTGGCGTTGGGTTTGTAGGGCTTAACTTGGTTATAGGATTGATTTGGGGTAGCATCGCAGGTGTTGCAACCCAGTTGGTGGAAACGTATGGATTTGCACTTACTTCAGTGGATATTGGCTGGCCCGTGGCAGCAGCTTTTGCCTGGTAATACTACGTTGCCCCTAGCAGACTTAGCAGCACTGCCTTTCGTTGTTGCTTGGGCAGTTATCCCATCACGCGGTAACCTTTTCCGAGGAGTACTGATTTCTACTCTATACATGATTCCAATCTTGTATACAACAAGTTGGATTGCGCCAATGATGACAGATCTTGGTGTTACTTTCGGAGGTTTTGCAATACCTGAAGGTGCGACCCTGATCACCTCAATGGTTGCTGGCTGGAATGGTTATGTATGGATTACTCACACGGTGATGATGGCCATTTTTGAGTTCCTGCCATTCCTACCGTAAATAATTTTATTTGCTGGTAATTTAGCTTCTCTTAGTTGTTGATGAAGCATGGCACCTGCCTCACTGGTCTTGGAAATTTTAGAAGTCTTGAGGTCAGGTGCCATGCTCTGTCGAATTGGTTTTATTGTTTTCGAGAAACTTTTAAGGAGGTACTTTTTGATGAAAGAATACAGAATGCTAATTGCTGATAAATGGATGGAGTCAAGTTCAGGTAAATGGATAGATGTTATAAACCCGGCCAATTCGGAAGGTGTAGGGCGAGTGCCGCAAGGGACTTCCGAAGAGGCTGAGACTGCTCTTCGTGCTGCTGGTAATGCTTTTTTGCTTTGGTCTGCCAAGCCGGCTAAAGAAAGAGCACAGATTATCAAACAGGCTGTTGCTAATTGTAGAGAGAATGCGGATGAGATTGCTTCCTTGATTACTAAGGAGCAGGGAAAGCCTTTCAACGAAGCTAAGGGTGAAGTTAAAGGTGCGCTTGATACTGTGGAGCATTTTGCTGAAGAAAGTTGTCGTATTTTGGGGGAGATTATCCCTACGGATACGAAAGATCGGCTAAGCTTTGTTACTTTTCAGCCACTAGGGGTTGTTTCAGCAATTGTTCCTTGGAATTATCCAGTTAATTTACTTTGTTGGCAGTTGGGTCCTGCACTTGCTGCTGGTTGCACCGTTGTAGCCAAGCCACCGAGCCAAACGCCGCTGGCAGTTCTTTTTTTAGCACGTTGTTTGCTGGAAGGTGGTTTGCCGCCGGGCGTGCTCAATGTTGTTACGGGTCCTGGCAGTACAGTCGGCAAAAAGATGGCAGAAAGTCCTCTTTCACAGAAAGTTGCTTTTACCGGTAGTACAGAGGTCGGCAGAGAGATTATCAGTAATGCTGGTTTTAAAAAGGTTAGCTTGGAGTTAGGAGGAAGTAGCCCTTTAATTATTTTAAAAGATGCAGTCCTTTCCGCTGCTGTCAAAGGCGGTGTGAGTAAGACTTTTCGCAATACAGGGCAGATTTGCAACAGTATAAACCGTATTTATGTAGAAAAAGATGTTTATGAAGAATATGTAGAACAGTTTATTGCACTGACGGCTAAGCTTACAATTGGGGATGGGATGAAGAACCCGGCGGTTGACCTTGGCCCAATGATTGATGAAAGTGGTCGGCAGAGAGTGCGAGAGCACATCCAAGATGCTTTAGAAAATGGGGCCAAGCTTTGCTATGGAGGCAAGGAGCCCGAAGGAAAAGAATATGAACAAGGTTATTTTTTTGAACCTACTGTGCTCACCGGTGTAAATCACAAGATGCGTGTTATGCGAGAGGAAACCTTTGGTCCTATAGCACCAATTATGCCTGTAGCAGATTTTGAAGAAGCAATTGAGCTTGCCAATGATAGTAATTTTGGTCTTGTGGGTTATATTTATACTAACGATATGAGAAAAGCTGTTGCAGCCGGTCGACTGATGGAATGTGGTTCAATTGGCATTAATGAGGTTTCTTTTAGTGGTGCCCCATATCCTTACCCAGCGTGGAAAGAAAGTGGCACGGGAGTAGGTCTTTCTCACCACGGATTGAGGGACTATCTAAAGATAAAACATGTACGTCTGCGATTGCCGTAAATGAATACTTCCCCTTGATATGGAGCCTGGAAAAGGATTTATAGACAGCGTGGTGAAATTAAAAAGGATACTATAATAACCGGTTGAACAATCTATCTAATTATAAATATTTGTGTTCAAGATGCTGCAGTAATTTCGATTATGGGATAGAGGATGATTAGATGCTTAAAAAAGATGATTTCAGAGACCTAGTGGTAATATCAGATTTTGATGGGACGATTTCAAAGCATGATACCAATGATTTATTGATGAAATGTTTTGGGAATAAAGAAAATAAGAATATAGAAAGGCTTTTCAGAGAAGGGAAGATTGGTTTAAAAGAAGGGATGAGGCGTCACTTCCAAGAACTTGATATAGATGAAGAAACTTATCTCGCTTTTATTTTGAGTGATATTGAGATGGATGTGGGCTTCAAACAATTTCATAAAAAGCTAAAGGAACAGGATATACCATTAGTCATTGTCAGCGGTGGATTTTTGAATGGAATACTTCCTTTTTTAGAAAAAGAAAAGGTAAAGATTGAGCATATACATGCCAATAAACTGCTTTTTAAAAAGGATAAAATTGAGATTGATTTTTTAACTAATGAAGTTGAATGTCATGGTAAATTTAGACCGTGTGGTAACTGCAAACTTAAACATTTTGAAGAGATAAAAAGATCTTATGGCAAGGTTTTGTTTGTTGGGGATGGTCTAACAGATAGGTGCATTGCTGAAAGAGCAGATATAGTTTTTGCCAAAGATGATCTTGCAGAGTACTGTTCTGAAGTAATGATTCCGTATATAAGATATGAAAATTTTAATGACATAAGTACGAAGTTTTTTGGTGAATAGTTGATAGGGATAATATCTGTCTAAACTTGAGGTGTGTGTGGTATCTACAGATGTTATTTTATATCCCACACTAGTATAGTATCATCTGTTCATAAGAGTGAATAAATTAGAACTTGTTTGAAAGGAGCTTTAGTCCTGGTCTTGGGAGGTTTTCTACACAATATTATTAAGCAACACTAACTATTGCGTAGCTTTTAACCAAGAACTGTTAAAATGCATAAAATTAAAATAATCTTGAGAAATAAAATGGGGTTGCATGCTAGACCAGCAAGCTTATTTGTGAGGGAAGCCTCAAAATATAAGTCAGATATAAAGGTAGCTAAGGGTGATTTAGAATATAATGCGAAAAGCATATTATCTATATTGAGCATGGGTGCAGGGCAAAATGATAAGTTGACTATAATTGCTGAAGGATGTGATGAGCAAGAGGCACTGGAAGCAATTGAAAAGCTGGTAAATAATAATTTTTCAGAAATAGAGGGATAGAGATGATTAAAGGGATAGCTGCTTCCCCCGGCATAGTAATCGGAAAAGTGTTGACAAAAAAAGAACAGAGGATAGCACTGAAGCCAACGAGTATCGTTAACTGTTCAAATGAGGTTAAATTATTTAAAAAGGCTTTAAAGAAGGCTAAAGAGCAAGTCAAGGAGTTATACAATCTTTCTCTTAACAAGATGGGGAAAGAAGAGGCGCAGATATTTGAGGCACACCTAATGATCCTTGATGATCCTGAGTTTTTCAAAAAGGTTAAGCAAGAGATTACTAGTGAAAATCTTAGTGCGGCAGCAGCACTTGAAAAAGTTGCGACTATTATTATCCATGCCTTTGAAAATATGGATAATGAGTATATGCGAGAAAGAGCAGCAGACATAAGAGATATTACAGGCAGGCTTGCAAAGATTCTTGCGGGTGTTGAAACAAAGGAGTTTGCTGTGCTTGCAGAGGATGTGATTATAGCAGCGAAGGAGCTAACCCCTTCAGATACAGCACAGATGGATAAAGGAAAAGTTATTGGCTTTATTGCAGAAACAGGAGGAAGAACATCTCATTCTGCAATTATGGCAAGAACTCTGGAAATACCTGCTGTGGTAGGAGCTACTGGCATCATGGCCGCCTTAAAGGATGGGGATACAGTTGTTTTTGATGGTAGTGAGGGTATTATTCATCTAAACCCACCAGAAGAAATAGTTTTGCAGTATAAAAGAAGGAAAGAAGAACAGGTGCGCTTTAAAAGCAAGCTAAGTGAATTAATAGGTGCGAGAAGTATCTCCAAAGATGGGGTGTCGGTAGAACTTGCCGCTAATATTGGTACTCCGGAAGATGTTGAGGGAGTGCTTGAAAATGACGGAGAAGGAATTGGTCTATTCAGAAGCGAGTTTCTGTATATGGGTAGGGATAATCTCCCGGGGGAAGAAGAACAGTTTGAAGCGTATAAGGATGTATTGAAGAAAATGGCAGGAAAGCCAGTTGTCATAAGAACTTTGGATATTGGAGGGGATAAAGAGCTTTCCTATCTAAATCTTCCGGTAGAGGTGAATCCTTTCTTAGGATACAGGGCCATCAGGATTTGTTTGGACAGGAAAGACATTTTCCAGACCCAGCTCAGAGCACTTTTAAGGGCGAGCGTTTTTGGTAATTTGAAAATAATGTTTCCTATGATTTCAAGTATCGAAGAGCTTAGAGAGGCAAAAGGGATTCTAGCTGAAACCAAGCAATTGCTAAAAAACGAAGACATAGAATTTAGCGCAAATATAGAAGTAGGGATAATGATCGAAATACCATCAGTGGCTATTATCTCTGATTTATTTGCTAAGGAAGTAGATTTTTTCAGTATAGGAACGAATGATTTGATACAATATACTACGGCAGTTGATAGAATGAACGAAAAAGTATCTTATTTATATAGCCACTTCCACCCTGCTTTACTGCGCTTGGTAAAGCAGGTAATCGAAAGTGGTCACCAAGAAGGCATCTGGGTAGGAATGTGCGGCGAAGCAGCAGGGGATGAGAAACTTATCCCTGTATTATTGGGTATGGGTTTGGATGAGTTTAGCATGAGCGCAGGGGCGGTCCTTAAAGCACGCTGGATAATTAATAATGTTTCCAAGGCAGAAATGGCGGCTTTAGTAGATGAAATTTTAAATTTGCCTACTGCTCTAGATGTGGAAAGGTTTATAGAGGAAAACATAGCTGTCTCCTGCTGTGTTTAGCCTATTATAACTATGTAAAATAAAGGCACTAATATTAAATTTAATATTAGTGCCTTTATTTTGTGATATGATGTTAGACACTAATATTTATTTTTCAAAAGGTTAAAGTAAAGATATGAGAGAAGGAGGTGATTTTTTTGGAACAATTCGGAGAAGTTATTACTGTAGAGAATGACATGGCACTTATCAAAGTACGTAAGCATGCTGCCTGTCACCAGTGTGGTCGTTGTAGTATAAGCATAACGGGAGGTGAACCTCTGGATCCGGTAGTAGAAGTAGAAAATATTATTGGTGCTAGGGTAGGGCAGATAGTGAAAATTACTGTGGAAAGTAAAAAGTTGCTATTTGCTTCCTTTATAGTTTACCTAGTACCAGTACTGTTTCTTATTTTGGGAATTGCCCTTGGACCTTGGTTGGTGGAGGTTGCCGGACTAGCGCCGGGAGTAAAAAGTGGAGATTTGGTTGGTTTAGCTGCAGGGCTTGTTTTTATGGTTGTTGTTTTCTTTTTTATTAGGCAATGGGATAAAAAGCTGTCATCTTCCGACGATTTTAAGCCTGTAGCAGTTGCTGTGGTAGATATTGAAGAC